>JAGWNV010000131.1 GCA_028872975.1 Acidobacteriota bacterium | reverse complement strand
GACCGTCGTCCTCGGCGGCGCCGCCGCCGCCTCGGCGGCCCTCGTCTCCGACGGGACCGTGCAGGCCATGGACATCGCCGCGCTCGTCCTCGCCCTCGTCGGCGGCCTCACCATGTGGCACTTCTTCACCACGGGCGTGGTGCGCCGGCTCCGGGCCCTCGAGGGCGACGCCACGAGAATCGAGGGGGCCGCCCCCGTCGTCGACCCGGCCGGCCGCGACGAGATCGGGCGGTTGGCGGCCCGGCTCGAGGAGGCGGCCGGCCAGGTGCGCCGCCACATCGCCGAGCGGGACCGGGCCCGGGAGGAGCTCACCGACATCCTCACCGACAGCCCCGTGGTGGCCCTGCGCTACGACGTGGCGGCCCGCCGGTTCTCCTACGCCAGCCCCAACATCGAGCGCCTCCTCGGGATCACGGCCGAGACGGCCATGACCGACACCGCCGCCGTCGTCGAGCGGTTCCATCCCGATGACGAGCAGCAGCTGCGCGTGGCCCTGGTGGAGGGGCGAGGGGGGCCCGGGGACCGGCTGTCGATCATGCTCCGGGTCCGGCGGGACCCCTCGGCCGACGAGTGGTTCGAGGTCGAGGCCGCCTACCTCGTCGAGCGCGACGGCGGCGGGGTGCCGCGCACGGTGAGCTCCTATCTGGTCGACGTCTCCGAGCGCCACGCCGCCCAGCGGTCCGCCGAGGAGCGGCGGTCGATGCTCGAGTCGATCTTCCATGCCTCGCCCGACACCATCGTCGTGCGCGACGCCGCCGCCCGGGTGGTGCTCACGAGCGCCGCCCTGGCCGACCTGGTGGACGTGCCCCCGCCCGTCGCCCCCGACCGGCTCATCGAGGAGGCTTACCGCTACGGGCGGCTCCGGCGCCAGGACGTGGCCGCCCTCGACGAGATGCTGCGGCGGGTCCGGGCCGGCGAGCCGGATCTGCCGCCGGTGGTGACGACGGGCCGAGCCGGCCAGGGCGGGGACTCCTACCGGACCTTCGAGACCCGGGCCAGGCCCATCCTCGACCACGGGGGCCGGGTCATCGGCACGGTGACGGTGTCGCGCGACATCACCGAGCGGATGAAGCTCGAGCGGTCCCTCCGGCGGGCCACCGTGGCCGCCGAGCGGGCCAGCGAGGCCAAGAGCCAGTTCCTGTCCCGGATGAGCCACGAGCTGCGGACCCCGCTCAACGCCATCCTGGGCTTCGCCCAGCTGCTCCAGCTCGAGGACCTGCCCGCCGACCAGGCCAGCAGCGTGGACCAGATCGAGCGGGCCGGGCACCACCTGCTGTCGCTCATCAACGAGGTCCTCGACATCGCCCGCATCGAGGCCGGCCAGCTGACCGTCTCCCCGGCGTCGGTGCGCGTCGGGGACGTCCTCGGGGAGGTCACGGCGCTGCTCGCCCCGGTGGCCGAGTCCGCCGCCGTCACGATGCTCGTCGACCGCGACGGCACCTGGGACGAGTGGGTGCGCGCCGATCGCCAACGACTCCTCCAGGTGCTGCTCAACCTCGGCTCCAACGCCGTGAAGTACAACGAGGCGGGCGGCACCGTGTCCTTCCGGACGACGGCGGTGGCGGGGGGACGGATGCGGTTCTCCGTGCAGGACACCGGGCCCGGGATCCCCCTCGAGCAACAGGACCTGCTGTTCCTCCCCTTCTCCCGGCTCGGCGCCGAGCGGTCGGGCGTCGAGGGCACCGGGGTGGGCCTCGCCCTGTCCAAGCAGCTCGTCGAGCTCATGGGCGGCGCCATCGGGGTGGAGTCCGCCGCCGGCTACGGCTCGACGTTCTGGGTCGAGCTCCAGACCGGAGCGCCGGCGCCTGTGGGCGAGGAGGTCCTGCCGGTGGCGCCCGAGGCGGAGAGGCCGGTGGCACCGGGGCGCGTGGCCATCGCCGCCGGCGCGCCCGGGGACGACGACGAGGACGCCGGCGACCGGTCGTCGCTCGTGGTGCTGCAGGTGGAGGACGACGCCTCCAACGCGGCGCTCGTCTCCCTCGTCCTCGCCCGCCGTCCCGAGGTCCGGCTCCTCTCCGCCGACGACGCCCGGGTCGGACTCGAGCTCGCCCGCCGGCACCGGCCGCACCTGCTCCTGCTCGACCTCCACCTGCCCGACCTCCCCGGCGACCAGATGCTCTACCGGGTGAAGGCGACGCCCGAGCTCGCCGACACCGAGGTGGTGGTCCTGAGCGCCGATGCCACCCCCGATCGGATCCGCCGGATGCTGGATCTCGGCGCCGAGGGCTATCTGACGAAGCCGGTGGACGTGGAGGCCCTGCTCGAGCTGGTCGACGACCTGCTGCAGCGGCGGGCCGCCTCCCCAGGGTGAGGGCCGGGGGCCCGGCGTCCCCCACCTGGCGCCCAGAACGGCAACAATGCAGGGTAATGATCCACGCACAGCGATCACAGTCCGGCGGAGGACCGCGGAGCGAGGGGGTTCGATGGTGATGATGTCCGAGGAGGACCACGCCGTCCTCGTAGCCGAGGACGACCCGGGGAGCCGCACCGCCACCCGGCTGTTCCTCCAGCGCGTCGGCTACCAGGTGGGTGAGGCGGCCGACGGCCCGGCCACGCTGCGGGAGGCGAGCCTCGGGCGCTACGACCTCGTCGTCCTCGACCTGGGACTGCCCGGCCTCGACGGCGAGGAGGTCCTGGCCCGCCTGCGCCGCGACAGCGCCCTGCCGGTGATCGTGCTGACGGGCCGGTCCGAGGAGGCCGAGCGGGTCCGGGTGCTCGACCTCGGGGCCGACGACTACGTCGTGAAGCCCTGCTCGCTGCCCGAGCTCGAGGCCCGCATCAGGGCCGTGCTCCGCCGTGGCCAGCAGTCACCGAGCAGCAGCCGGATCGAGCACGGCGGGCTCGTCATCGATCGCTCGGCCCACCGCGTCGAGGTCGACGGGAAGGTGGTCGACCTCACGCCGAAGGAGTTCGACCTGCTCGCCTTCCTGGCCAGCGCGCCGGACCAGGTCTTCAGCCGCGAGGAGCTGCTCGAGCACGTGTGGGGGTCCACCCAGGAGTGGCAGGACCCGGCCACGGTCACCGAGCACGTCCGGCGGCTGCGGCTCAAGCTCGAGGCCGACCCGGCCCGGCCACGGTGGCTGCACACCGTCCGGGGCATCGGCTACCGGTTCTCGCCTGCCGGCTGATCAGCGCACGGCCCGGCCGTCGTCGAGCCGGAGCGGCACGTCGATGGCGACCACGGTGCCGTGGTCGTTCTGCATGGTGATCTGACCGGCCAGCTGGCTGGTGACGAGGTCGCGCACGATCGACAGGCCGAGGCTCGTCGTCTGCTCGATGTCGAAGCCGGGCGGCAGGCCCACGCCGTCGTCGCGGACCTCGATGGTGAGGCCGTAGCCGTCGTTGGCGAGCACCACCGACACGTGGCCGGCGCCGTCCCCTGCGGCCTGGTCCTCGCCGGTGCCCTCGCCGAAGGCGTGCTCGACGGCGTTCTGGAGCAGCTCGGCCAGGACCACGGCCAGGGGGGTGGCCACGTCGGCGGGCACCTCGCCGAGGTCCCCCGCCACGCTGATGGCCACCCGCCTGCCCGAGACGACCGAGTCCTCGGCCATCCGCACGAGCGATCCCACGATCTCGTCGAAGGGGACCTCCTCGCCCGGCTCCCGGGAGAGGATCTCGTGGACGAGGGCGATGGACCGCACCCGCCGCTCGGCCTCGCGCAGCGCCTCGCGGCCCTTCCCGGGGTCGAGGCGCCGGGCCTGGAGGCGAAGCAGCGAGGAGATCGTCTGCAGGTTGTTCTTCACCCGGTGGTGGACCTCGCGGATCGCCGCGTCCTTGGACAGAAGAAGGCGGTCCAGGCGCCGGAGGTCGGTGACGTCCCGAAGGAGCACCATCACGCCGGTCACGTAGCCGTCGTCGAGGAGGGGGGTGCAGTGGAACAGCACGATCACGTCGGGCCGCCGCTCGACCTCCTCGATGACCGGCGCCCCGGTGTCGAGGGCACGTTCGAGGGCGGCCGACTCCACGCCGAGCTCCCCGAGGGTGGACCCCTCCACGGCGGCGCTCACCCCCATGCGGTGGAGCGCGCTCATGGCGTTGGGCGACGCGTAGGTGAACCGGCCCTCGGCGTCGGCGACGAGCAGGCCGTCTCCCACCCGGGGGGCGTCCTCGGTGGTGAACTCCTCGCCGGCGAAGGGGTAGTCGCCGCTCACCATCATGGCCACGAGCCGCTGGTAGAGGTCGCGGTAGACGCGCTCGAGCCGGCCGGTGCGCCGGCGGCCTTCCAGGGCGCCCACCCGGACCATCACGGCGATGGGCTCGCCGTCGAGGCGGACCGGTACGCACTCGAGGTGGGTGGTCTCCGGCAGCGCCGGGACCTCCCCGGTGTCGGGGACGGCCACGAGCTCGGTGGCGAGCTGGCGCACCGGGGCGGGCAGGGGCACGGCCGCCTCGCCGGTCACCACCCGGCCGGTCTCGAGGGCCTCGACCGCCCACGGCCAGTGCTCGGCGGGCTCGACCGACCCCACCAGGTCGAGCCGGACCAGGGTGGCGCCGGTGGTGGGCCGGGCCTGGCCCAGGACGACGAGCCGGTCGGGGCCGGCCGTCTCGGCGGCGGCCAGGAGGAGCAGGTCGGAGAAGGAGAGGTCGGCCAGCACCCCCCAGGAGACGAGGAGGCGCTGGAGGTGCTCGAGCTCGGCCCCGTCGAGGGTGGTGTGGCGGGCCGCCCGGGCGGCGGGGGTGGTCACGGCCCGGCCACCGCCGCCTCCAGGGGCACGGCCCGGGGCACCCGGCGGCGGTAGGCCTGGAGGGCGGTCACCCCGGCGTCGGCGAGCAGGGCGCGGAGGTCCCCCACCCGGTGGGCGACCTCGGGGAGCCGGTGGGCGTCGGAGGCGGTGGTGAAGGGCACGCCGCGCGCCGCCAGGCGCGACAGGAGCCCCGGATCGGGATAGGCGGACCCCACCGGCTTGCGCCAGCCGGCCGAGGAGACCTCGGCGGCCATGCCCGAGGCGGCGGCCGCCTCGGCGAGGCGGTCCCAGCACTCCTCGGGGGCAAGGGGCCGGTGGCCGGCCACCTTCACGAGGTCGGGGTGGGCGAGGACGTCGCAGGTGCCCGAGGCGGCGAGCTCCTCCATGGCGGTGGTGTAGTCGGCCCAGGCCCGGTCGACGGCCCGCGCCGACCACTGGGCCATCGAGACCTCGTCGCCGAGGTCGTCGAATCGCCAGGCGCCGAGCCAGTGGACCGAGCCGAGCAGGACGTCGAAGGGATAACCGGCGAGGAGGGCGGCCACCTCGTCCATCCGGCCCGGGTAGTAGTCCACCTCGAGGCCCACGACGACCGGGAGGCCGGCGTCCTTGGCGGCGGTGGCCACCTCGACGTAGGTGTCGAGATCGGCCTGCACGTGGGCGCGCCAGTAGCGGGCCATGGAGGCGGCGAGAGCTGGGTCGGGGTCGCTGTCCCAGAAACCCCCGAGGAGCCGGTCGGCCTGGACGAACCGGAAGAGGTGCTCGGTCACGGCGATCTCCCCGACGCCGGCCGCCGTCGCCTTCTCGCAGTAGGCGGCCAGCTGCTCGAGGGTCGGACCGGTCGCCTGCTCCCCGTGCGGCCACAGGTGCAGGTGGTAGTCGAGCACGGGCATCGGACCTCACGCGCATCGTAGGCGGCGGTGGTGGCCGGGCCGCCCCGGTCGACGGTGGCCCGGGTCAGGAGGCCAGGGGGCGGCCGGCGAGTCGCAGGAGCCGGTCGAGGGCGTCCATGTAGGCGCGGTGCGCGGTGTCGGTCCCGTCGCGCTCGGCCACGGCGTAGGTGGCGTGCAGCCACCGCCGCGCCGCCTCGGTGTCGTCGGGGACGCCCCCCCGGGCACCGTCGAGTGCGGCCAGGAGGCCCTCGAGCTCCTCGGCGCCGGCGTGGGGGAACCGGTCGACGAGCTCCTCGAGACCGGCCGGAGCGGCCGCCTCCTCCCCGGCGCCGGCCCGCCACCGGTCCTCGAACCCCAGCACGAGCAGCGCCCCCACCCGGCCGTAGCGCTGGACCACGGCGTGGCGTGCCGCCGGCCAGGCCTCGGGCGAGCCCAGGAGCGAGACGGCGGCAGCGGGGTCGGCGAGCACCTCGTCGGCGCGCAGGCCGGCGTGCTCGGCGTCGTCGGCGGCGAGCGCCTGGCCGAGGAGCCCCGCCGCCCGCTGCGACAGCCGCGCCCGGTCGGCCCCGGGCCGCTCGCCCGAGGTCGTGCCGGATCCCCCGCTCACCAGCGCCATGCGCCGGACCCCACTGGCCACCGTCTCGACCCCCTGCCCTCCCCGCCAGGGTTATCGGCACGCTCCGTGAGATCCTTCACTCACGCGGGTCACAACGGGCGCGTGAACGAGGGGTGGGCGGGCTCCGAGCGGCGGTGCCATCATCGGCCCCATGACCGAGGTCACGATCGCCGCCCCCGCCGGTCCGCTGCCCGGCTACCTCGCCGAGCCGCCCGGCACCGACCCGGCGCCGGGCGTCCTCGTCGTCCACGAGGCCTTCGGCCTCACCGACGAGATCCGGGCCCACGCCGACCGCCTGGCCGCCGCCGGCTATCTCGCCCTGGCGCCCGACCTCTTCTCCTGGAGCCCCACCCCGCGGTGCCTGGCCGCCACCATGGTGGCACTCTCCCGGGGCTCGGGCCGGGCCTTCGACGATCTCGAGGCGGCGCGCCGGTGGGTCGCCGACCACGAACGGAGCACGGCCTCGGTGGGCATCGTCGGCTTCTGCATGGGCGGCGGCCTCGCCCTCGCCTGCGCGCCGCGCGGCGGCTACGGGGCGGCGGCCCCCAATTACGGCGCCGTGCCCCGCGACGCCGAGCAGAAGCTGGCCGGGATCTGCCCGGTGGTGGCGAGCTTCGGCAGCAGGGACCGGTACCTGCGGGGCCATCCCGAACGGCTCCGGGGCGCCCTCGAGGCCCTCGCGGTGCCACACGACGTGAAGGTCTACGAGGGCAGCACCCACGGGTTCATGAACCCCCACCCGGGCCTCCTGGCGAAGATCACCGGGCGCCTGCTCCCCGTCGAGTACGACCCCGCTGCCGCCGAGGACGCCTGGGCGCGCATCCTGTCGTTCTTCGCCGAGCACCTCCACACCGCCGCCTGACCCCACCCTTGACCGGCCGCCGGGGCCGTGGTCCACTTGCGTCCCCGTCGTCACCGACGGCGGCCCTCTGAGCCGGACGGCGCGCCGCTCACGTCCTGCCGCAGCCGACGCGCCCGGGTGCGTCG
>JAGWNV010000130.1 GCA_028872975.1 Acidobacteriota bacterium | reverse complement strand
TCGAGTTTCGATACCGGAACTGCGCGAATTTTTTTTCCGGAAATAGCGGCGACGGTATCGGCCACCGCCCCTGGGCGGACTCGGGAGCCGCGCCCGCCGCCGGACCCGAGGGCCGGACATGGAAGTGCACGGCGAGGGTCGCAGCACGCGCAGGTGGATGTACATCCTGATCGGCGTCGTGATCGTGGTCGTCGCCGCCATCCCCGGCATCGTCGTGCACCCGGTCCTCGGGGTGATCGTCTTCGCCGCTGCCCTCTGGGGGTCCCGGCCACACGAGTAGCCTTGGCCGCCTCGGGGGGCCGGTCGCCCCTCGTGGAGAGGTGCGAGAGCGGCCGAATCGGACTCACTGCTAATGAGTTGACCTGGGAGACCGGGTCCGAGGGTTCAAATCCCTCCCTCTCCGCTCTTTGGGGTGTCGGGACATCGGAGACCGATGTGTCGGGACATCGGAGACTCCGGCCCCGCCGTCGTGGGGGCCCAGGAGGCCACCGGTAGATTGGACGGGTGGCCGGCAGCTACTACCTCGAGAGCCTGGGCTGCCCGAAGAACCAGGTCGACGCCGAGAAGCTGGCCGGCACCCTGCGAGCCGACGGATACCTTGCGGCCGGCTCGGCCGACCAGGCCGATCTCGTCGTCGTGAACACCTGTGCCTTCGTGGAGGCCGCCCGCCAGGAGTCGGTGGACACGATCCTCGCCCTGGCCGAGGCCCGCCGACCCGGCGCTCGGCTCGTCGTGACGGGCTGTCTGGCCGAGCGCTACGGCACCGAGCTCGCCGAGGCGCTCCCCGAGGTGGACCTCGTGGCCGGCTTCGGGGTCCCTGTCACGTTGGGCAGGGCCCCTGCGGCCCGACGGGCGCTGCGGGTCGGTGACGCCACCGGCGGGCGACCGGTGCCGGCCTTCGACCTCCTCGAGCTGCCCCGGCCCCCCGCCGAGGCGCCCTGGGCGTACGTGAAGGTGGCGGAAGGTTGCGACCGGCGTTGCGGGTTCTGCGCCATCCCCTCCTTCCGCGGCGCGCAGCGGTCGCGCCCGGTGGCGTCGGTCCTCACCGAGGTGGAGGCCCTCGGGCCCGACGTCCGGGAGGTCGTCCTCGTGGCCCAGGACCTCGCCTCCTGGGGTCTCGACCGGAGCGACCCCGACCGCGGCCGCCGGCTCGAGGCGAAGCGGCGGCCCCTCGTCGAGCTCGTGGGGGCCCTCGCCGATCGGGTGCCCAGGGTGCGCCTGCTCTACCTCTATCCCTCCTCGCTCGACGACGAGCTGGTCGAGGCCATGGTGGCGAGCGGGGTGCCCTACTTCGACCTCTCCCTCCAGCACGCCTCGAAGGCGCTCCTGCGGCGGATGCGGCGCTGGGGCGACGGCGGACGGTTCCTCGAGCGCATCGCCGCCATCCGGGAGGCCGCCCCCGAGGCCGCCCTGCGGTCGTCGTTCATCCTCGGCTACCCGGGCGAGACCGAGGAGGACCACGACGAGCTCCTGGCCTTCCTGGCCGAGGCCCGGCTCGACTGGGCCGGCTTCTTCCCCTTCTCCGAGGAGCCCGGCACCTTGGCGGCGACCGCCGAGGCCGGCGACCGGGTGCCCCCCGAGCTGGCCCTCGAGCGCCTGCGGGAGTGCGCCGAGCTCCAGGACGCCGTCACCGCCGAGCGGCGGTCGGCCCTCGTGGGCGAGACGGTCGACGTCCTCGTGGACGAGCCGGGCGTGGGCCGGTCCCACCGCGAGGCACCCGAGATCGACGGGATCGTCCACGTCCCGGCCACGATGGCCGTCGGCGCCATCGGGACCGTGCAGGTGACCGGGGCCGCCGGCCCCGACCTGTGGGCCGTGCCGGCCTGACGGGGAGCGCGGCCATGGCGGCGGTGAGCGAGGGAGCGCCCGGCGCCGGGGCGGGCCCGGGAGCGGGACGGCGCGCCGGGTCCACCTTCGGGCCCTCGGCCCTCGTCACCCCCGCCAACGCCCTGACCGTCGCCCGGTTGGCCGCTACCCCGGTCGTGATCGTCATGGTGGCGGCCTCGGTCGGGGGGTGGGCCCCCTTCGCCGTGGCCTTCCTCGTGGGGGCCACCGACGGGATCGACGGGTGGCTGGCCCGCCGGCAGGGCGCCACCCGCTCGGGGGCCTTCCTCGACCCGCTCGCCGACAAGGTGGCCGTCGTCGGGGTCCTCGCCGCCCTGGCCGGCCGGGGCGAGGTGTCGTGGGCCCCGGTGGCCCTCATCGCGGCGCGGGAGCTCGCCATGCAGGGATACAGGGTCCTCATGGGCCGGCGCGGCGTCTCCATCCCGGCCCGGCCGTCGGCCAAGGTGAAGACCCTCGTCCAGGGCGTCGCCATCCTCCTCGCCCTCGCCCCGCCCGTGGCCCCCCACCGCACGGCGGTGGGGGCGGTGCTGTGGGCCGCCGTCGCCCTCACCCTCGGCACCGGCGTCCAGTACCTCGCCGACGGACGCCGGGCCGCCCGGGCCCAGGGCGCCGGGCCGGCGTGAGCGGCACCGTCGGGGCCGGTCGCCGATGAGGATCGAGATCGTCGCCGTCGGCACCGAGCTCCTCCTCGGCCAGATCGCCGACACCAACTCGGCGTGGCTGGGCGAGCAGCTGGCCCTGGCCGGGGTCGACTCCCACTTCCACCAGGCCGTGGGCGACAACCAGGCCCGGATCGTCCTCGCCCTGCGGACCGCCCTGGCCCGCGGCGACGGGGTCGTCGTGTGCGGTGGCCTCGGGCCCACCCACGACGACATCACCAGAGAGGCCATCGCCGAGGTGATGCACGTCCCCCTGGTGCGAGACGAGGCCATCGTCGAGCGCATCGCCGGGCTGTTCTCGTCGCGGGGCCGGGAGATGCCGGCCAGCAACGGTCGCCAGGCCGACGTGCCGGCCGGCGCCGAGCCCATCGCCCAGCAGCTCGGCACGGCGCCGGGACTCGTCTGCCCGGTGGGCAACAAGGTCGTCTACGCCCTGCCCGGGGTCCCCTACGAGATGCAGGAGATGTTCACCCGGGCCGTCCTGCCCGACCTGCGGCGCCGGATGGGCCAGGCGGGCGAGACGGGGACGATCGTGAGCCGGGTGGTGAAGACCTGGGGGCTGAGCGAGTCGGGCCTGGGGGAGCTGCTCGCCCCGCGCATCGAAGCGCTCGACGCCGGCGGGTCGAACCCCACCATCGCCCTCCTGGCCAGTGGCATCGAGGGCATCAAGGTCCGGATCACCGCCAAGGCCACAGACGCCCCGGCGGCGGCCGCCATGCTCGAGGCCGAGGAGGCCGACGTACGGGCCCTCGTCGGGGACCACGTGTTCGGCGTCGACGACGAGACGATGGAGTCGGCCGTCGCCACCCTCCTGTCGCTCGACGGCCACAGCCTGGCCCTGGCCGAGTCGGTGACGGGCGGGCTGGTGGCGGCCCGGCTGGTGAACGTCCCGGGGGCGAGCAGCTGGTTCCGGGGCGGGGTCGTCTCCTACGCCTCGGCGGTGAAGCACGAGGTGCTCGGCGTCCCCGAGGGACCGGTCGTGAGCGAGGCGGCGGCCCGGGCCATGGCCGAGGGGGCACGGCGGGTCCTCCAGGCCGACGTCGGGCTCGCCGTCACCGGAGTGGCCGGTCCCGAGGAGCAGGACGGCCGGCGTCCGGGCACGGTGGTCGTGGGCCTCGCCATCGGCGAGGCGCCGTCGGAGGCCGTCGTGCTGCACCTTCCCGGCGACCGGGACCGGGTGCGGCAGTACTCGGCCATCTCCGCCCTCGACCTCCTCCGGCGGCGCCTCCTCGCCGCCGGGGAGCGCTGAAGGGCCCGGCCGCCCACGCGGAGCCTCTCTTCTGGGGCAACATGGGCGCCGGGAGGTGCCCATCATGTGGGTGGTCGCCGGCGTCCTGCTCGGGCTGTTCGTGGTGTCGGTGGCGGTCGGGTTCCACACCGGGCCGCACACCCACCTCGGGGCCGTGGTCCTCGGCGTGGTGACCGGCGTCTGGCTCCTCGTCATGATCCTCCAGGGCCGGTCGCTCTCGACGCTCCTCGCCCTCCTCGTCGCCGACGTCCTCGTCACCGCCGGCGCCGGGGTCCTGGCCTGGCAGGGGTTGCGGGCCCGTCCCGAGGACGCCGCCACCTTCCGGGCCCGGTCGGTGGAGGGCGCCGAGGGGATCGCCGTCACCGACCTCGACCCCGACGGGGTCGTCCGGGTGCGGGGCGAGGACTGGAGCGCCCGGTCGGCCAACGGCACGGTCCGCCACGGTGGGCGTGTGCAGGTGCTCGGGGCCAAGGGTGTGCATCTCGAGGTCTGGGGCGAGGACGGCGGCGACGGTGCCGCCCTCCCCGCCGAAGAGGGTCGGCAGGACGCCGGAGAGGAGAACTGATGGGTGCGGTCATCGGAGTCGCGATCGTCGTCGCGCTGTTGCTGCTGTTCGGCTTCGTCCGGTCGGTGAAGGTCGTGCGGGAGTACCAGCGCATCGTCCTGTTCCGCCTGGGCCGGGCCATCGGGTTGCGGGGCCCGGGCCTCGTCTTCATCAACCCGGTGACCGACCGGACGACCTGGGTGGACCTCCGGGAGCAGTTCCTCGAGATCGCCTCCCAGACGGCCATCACCAAGGACAACGCCCCCATCTCCATCGACTTCATCATCTTCTACAAGGTCGCCGACCCGGCCATGACGGTGCTCCAGGTGCAGAACTTCGCCGCCGCCGCCCAGAACGTGGCCGCCACGACGCTGCGGAGCGTGGTGGGGGACATGGCCCTCGACGACGTCCTGTCCAAGCGCGAGGAGATGAACGCCTCGCTGCGGTCCCGGCTCGACGAGACGACCGAACGGTGGGGCGTGAAGGTGACCAACGTCGAGGTGCGGGAGGTCAACCCGCCCGCCGGGGTCCAGGAGGCGATGACCCGGCAGATGTCGGCGGAGCGGACCCGCCGGGCCCAGGTGACCGAGGCCGAGGGCCAGAAGCAGGCGGCCATCACCGTGGCCGAGGGCCAGAAGCAGGCCGCCATCCTGGCCGCCGAAGGCGCCCAGCAGGCCGCCGTCCTCGCCGCCGAGGGCGAGCGGCAGGCGGCCGTGCTCCGTGCCGAGGGCCTGGCCGCCGGCCTGGGCAAGATCCTCGTGGTGGCCAAGGACCTCGACGAGACGACCATGCAGCTGCAGTACCTCGACACCTTGAAGCAGGTCGGCGCCTCGCCGTCGACCAAGGTCGTCGTCCCCATGGAGGTGGGCGGGGTCCTGAAGGGGATCCGCGACGTCCTGAGCCTGAACGGGCACCGCGCCGGCGTGGAGGTGGCGCCGCGCGAGACGGGCGGCTCGTAGGCCCTCAGCCGGGGAGCGCCCCGAGCCGCAGGTAGAGCTCGTGGGTGGCCCGGTCGAAGGCCACCATGCGGACGAGCTCCACGTCGGTCTCCGCCGTCGAGGTGGTGTGGAAGGCGATCTCTGCGGCCCGGTCGGGCGGGTACCCGTAGACGCCGGTCGAGACGGCCGGGAAGGCGACCGACCGGGCCCCGAGCTCGTCGGCGACGGCCAAGGAGCGCCGGTAGCAGGAGGCGAGGACCTCAGGCTCGCCCCGGGTGCCGCCCGCCCACACCGGCCCGACGGTGTGGATGATCCAGCGCGCCGGGAGGGCGAAGCCCGGCGTCGCCTTGGCCTCGCCCGGCGGGCACCCGCCCAGGGCGGCGCAGGCGGCGTGGAGCTCCGCCGCACCGGCGGCCCGGTGGATGGCCCCGTCCACGCCACCGCCGCCGGCCAGGCGGGAGTTGGCGGCGTTGACCACGGCGTCGACCTGCTCGGCCGTGATGTCGCCGTGGACGGTCTCGATCCGGGGCGCCATCGCCCCAGTGTGGCGCCTGCTACGAGCTCGGTGCCGGCGGCGCCGTCGACCCGTAGGCGCAGGCGAAGCCGTCACCGGCGGGGGCCCCGGTGTCGGGCGGCGAGGGCGTGGACTTCACGGTGGTGTGCAGGCCGAGGAGCCCGCTCGAGGCGGTCAGCTCCCCACCCTCGCTCGGGACGAGGGCCACCGAGGCGCCGTTCACCGTGCCCTTGTCGAAGAGGGCCGAGCCGTAGTTGGCGATGCTCGACTGCATGCCGTTCACGAGGGGCGCCTCGACGACCCATTCGGCCGAGGTCTGCTGGCCCGAGTAGGACTGGCAGGTCGTGAAGGGCGAGCCCCGGCCCTGGGTGTCGGCCGTCGAGTCGGTGACGGCGATGAGCCACTGGCCCGAGGTGCAGGGCGCGGCCCCCTTGCCGATGGTGACCGAGACGGCGTCGCCAGGACGGACGGTGATGGAGGGGATGACGGTCTCGGGGGCGGGGAGGATCTCCCACCACGCGCCGTAGGTGGGTGTCCCGCCCACGACGTCCTCCTCGGTGCCGGACTGGATGAGGTTCGTGTCGTTCACCCCGTCGATCCCGGTCCACAGCGCCGAGTAGCTGCTGCCCCCACCCAGGAGGCCACCGAGGAGCCCGCTCTTCGGCGGCGCGGTGACGGCCGGCACGGTCCAGTTCCCCGACACGCTCGAGTAGGTGACGCCGGTGGCGGGCGTGCAGCCGGCGCTGGCGGCGGTGGTCACCATGTAGCCCGACCAGTTCGAGGACTGCCAGCACGGCGAGGAGGCGGCCGCCGTGGTGGTGCCGCTGGCGGAGCTGCCGGTCACCCCGAGGAGCTGCAGCGGCGTCATCGAGGGCGTGGCGGCCAGCACGGCCGGGCCCGATGCCAGGCCCAGGCCCAGCACGGCCAGCCCGGCGGCGCCGGCGCCGCCGACGAGGGCGCGCAGCCCGTAGGGGAAGAGACGAGTGCGGAGCTGCCGGCTGCCCATGTGATGCCTCCTGTGGCGATGGGCCCGCCGCGACGGGCCCGTCTTCTGCCCGGCCGACGACGCGCCCGGTACAGCCCCCCAGACGTGAACGGCCGGCGGGGCCGACTCTTCCGCAACCGCGGCACACTTCGGTGTGCGCCTCTTCGTGGCCGTCGACCTCCCCACCGACGTCGCCGCGCTCGTGGCCGGCCTGGAGCGGCCGCCGCTCGAGACGCTGCGGTGGACGACGCCGGCCCAGTGGCACGTCACGCTGCGGTTCCTCGGCGAGGTGGCGTCGGCGGCGCTGGTCGGCCCCGACGGCCTCGTGACGGCGCTCGACACCCTGGGCGCGGGCCTGGCCGCTCGCGGCGAGCTTCCCGTGCAGGCGGTGCTGGGCCCGGCCGCCGCCTGGTTCCCCGGCCGGCAGGTGCTCCAGGTGCCCGTGGCCGGCCTCGAGGCGCTGGCCGGCGCCGTCCTCGCCGCCACCGGGGGCGTCGGCGTCCCCGCCGACCACGTGTTCCGCGGCC
>JAGWNV010000129.1 GCA_028872975.1 Acidobacteriota bacterium | reverse complement strand
CCCGCAGGACCGTCAGGGGGCTCGCCGTCGCCGGGGCAGCAGCATCCGTCACCGGCGTGGTGCCCTCACGGGCCGGAGTGTAACCGGGGCCTCTCGAAGGGCGCCTATCGAGCCCGGCCCCGCCGGGGCACCGGTCCGGACGCGTCAGGCCTGGCTGCGGAAGCGGTCGGACATGGCCGACATCACCGACAGGGCGAACATCGGCGTCTCTTGGACGAGAACGAGGAACCGGTGCGGTCGCTCGCGCGCTCAGCCGAAGGGGTTACCCGACTCCCCGCAGTAGCCATAGGGGTCCCAGGGCGCATCGCTCCGGCCGATGAGCACCCAGCTGTTGCTCGCCTCGTTCATGTAGGCGGCCGGGCAGGGGTCGGCGATCCAGATGAACATCGTCCCTGCCGCGCAGTCCGGCGGGCCGTCGCAGACCGTCGTGGCCTCGTGTCCTCCGGCGTCGTGCGGGCACGATGCCACGAAGCCGGGCGCGGCGTTGGCGGACAGGTAGGAGAGCGCCGCCTGGCATCCGCCGTCGGGGCCGGTGGCAGGGGCGATGACCGTGTCGACCACGACGGGCACCGACGGCGGCGGGGGGAGCGGGACGACTGGGACGGGTACAGGCGGGGGCGCCGGTTCGGGCCGCACCGTGGTGGGGGCGGTCGGGGCCGGGTTCCCGGCCGCCGCCGGCAGGCCCCCTGCCCGTGCCTCGAGGGTGAGGGCGCGCCAGGAGCCGTCGAACGGTCTCGGCCCGTGCCCGGCCGTAGCCGCGCCCGATGCCACCGCCACGGCCGTGCCCACCGCCAGCACGACCTTGACCGACATCGGGAGCGAGGCAGCCGCCAGCCTCGCGATGTGTCGCATCGCCGCCAACCTCCGCCCTGATCAGCGGGAAGGATTCCGCCTACCGTCGCAATATCCGCCTACTGCAACCGCGATTGCGAACCTAAGGCACCCGGCAGGGGCTGGCAAGCCCGAGGAGGGGACATGGAAATCGGCATCGTGGGCACCGGGTTCATCGCCGGGGTGCTGGGCAGAGCCCTGGCCACCGCCGGGCACGACGTGACCTTCGGCTCGCGCCATCCCGAGGAGGGCGACGTGGCGGGCGGCTCTGGGGCCCGCGTCGCCTCGGTGCCCGCTGCCCTGACGGCCGGCGACGTCGTGGTTCTGGCCCTCCCCGGGGCGGCGGTGGCGGACCTCGCCGCCGCCCACGGCGAGCTCCTGGCCGGAGCCCTGGTCGTCGACGCCACCAACCGCATGGGGGCCCCGGTGGCGAACGCCCGGGCCTCGCTCCCGGACACCGTCCGCTACGCCCGCGCCTTCAACACCCTCGGCGGCGAGGTGATGGCCCGGCCCGTCTTCGAGGGCCGGCCCGCCGACATGTTCTTTTCCGCCCCCGAGGCCGACCGCCCCACGGTGGAGGCCCTCGTCGCCGGCGTGGGGCTCCGTCCCGTCTACGTCGGTCCCGACCAGGAGGAGCTCCTGGACTGCCTCTTTCGCCTGTGGGTCACCCTGGCCGTGTCCCAGGGCCGGGGCAGGCGCCTGGCCCTCCGGCTCCTCGACGGCGACACCGACAGGTAGTCCCCAGGATTTCCCTCCTTGTTCTCCCCAGGCTCCTGTCGTCAAGCTCACGAGTGGGGTCGTTCACAGCCAGCCCCGCTGCGGCGGCCCCGAACCCCAGCCGGCGGCCTTGTGCTTCGAGAGGGAGGCTCGAACGGACCGGGCGAAGGGACAGAGGCCTCGACGCCGGCAGAGCCCTCCGGCGACCGGGCCGACGAGTCGGCATTCCCCTGTGGCCTAATCCCTCCGCCCAGGCCCCAGGGGGATGACGGCTCACGCCGTGGCGGCGGGGCGGGCTCCGTTCCCCGGCACCGGACAACGAGCCGAAAACCCCTACTCGTCACCGCAAGACCACGCTCCGCGCTCGTTCTCCTGGCGGGTCCCGCAGGGGGGCCGAAGGGAAGGACCCGAGATGATGGACGTCGTGATGCTCTTCGTGGCCGCGGGCTGGGCGCTGAGCTTCCGGACGATCCGCCTGCGCCTCCAGTAGGAGACCCAGGCGGGTGCGGCCGGCGGTAGCGTCCGCCCGGTCGACCCCGTCATCGCCCTCATCTGCTTCCCCGTCGTCTTCCTGGGCGAGCTCCCCGACAAGACCATGTTCGCCAGCCTGGTCCTGGCCACCCGGGGCAAGCCCGGCCAGGTGTGGGCGGGCGCGGCGGCGGCCTTCCTCGTCCACGTGGTCATCGCCACCACCGTCGGGGTCGCCATCTTCCATCTCCTCCCCCATCGGGCCGTGCTCGCCCTGGTGGCGGGCCTCTTCGTGGCCGGGGCGGTCTACGCGTGGGTCGAGAGCGGGCGGAGCGAGGAGGCGCTGGCGGCACGCGAGGCGCGGCGCCACGGCGCCGCCCTCACCGCCTTCCTCGTGGTCTTCGTGGCGGAGTGGGGCGACCTCACCCAGATCCTGACCGCCAACCTGGCGGCCCGGTACCACTCGGCGCTGTCGGTCGGCGTGGGTGCCCTCCTCGGCATGTGGGCGGCGGCGGCCGTCGCCGTGGTGGGGGGCCAGGCGCTCCTGCGCGTCGTCGACGTCCGCGTCGTCCGCAAGGTCACCGTCCTCGTCCTCCTCGGCTTCGGCGCCTACTCGGCCTACTCGGCGGTCGCCTGACGATGGCCGCAGGGCTCCTCCCGCTCCTGGCGGGGGTCGTCTTCGGCGCGGCGGGGATGGCGACCCTGGCCGACTACCGAGGCTTCGGCACCCGGATGATCGAGGAGGCGCCGGCCTGGATGCGCTTCGGCTCGGTGACCCGGCACCGGCGGGTGGTGGGCGGGGCCTACCTGGGCTTCGGCCTGCTCCTCGCCCTCCTCGGCCTCGCCGATCTCCTGGTGGCCTGAGCGCCCGTCCCCGTCCCGTCCGCTAAAGGCCGGGTCCGCAGGTGCCGAAGCCTCCAGGTCCAGGAGGTCCGATGCGCGACGGCGGGGTGTCGGTCGGAGTAGAGGAGCAGGCGCGCGGCCCGGCGGCGGTCACGGTGGGGTCCGACGTATGCGTGTGGAACCCCTCCCTCGAGTCCTGGACGGTGGGCTTCTCGGTGGCCGAGGTGCTCCCCGACGGTTTCCGCCTGCGGCGACGGTCCGACGGGCACGTCTTCGACCACGTCTTCGCCCCCGAGCTGGTCCAGGCCGAGCGCCGGCGGGGGCAGGCGCCGGGGTTCGTGGGGACGGACCACGACCGGAGGGCGGATCGTCAGCGCTGGTGACGGGCCCTGCGAGGGGCCGCCCCCGGACGGAGGCGGCGGGCCGCGTGTGTTGACGGCGAGGGTGACGCCCGCTATCCAGGGGCCCGGCCGTCGGCACCGAGGAGGTCCCCTGATGCGCTGGATCCTGCCGAGCGAGAGGCTGCCCGAAGCGTGGTTCAACGTCGTGCCCGAGCTGCCGGCGCCACTCGACCCGCCCCTTCACCCCGGGACCCGCCAGCCGGTGGGGCCCGACGACCTCACCCCGCTCTTCCCGATGGCTCTCATCGGCCAGGAAGTCTCGTCCGACCCGTGGATCGACGTGCCCGGCGAGGTGCTCGACGTGCTGCGGATGTGGCGGCCGACACCGCTCGTCCGGGCCCGGCGACTCGAGGAGGCGCTCGGCACCCCGGCGCGCATCTACTACAAGGACGAGTCGGTGTCCCCGGCCGGATCACACAAGCCGAACACGGCCGTGCCCCAGGCCTTCTACAACAAACAGGAGGGCGTGGCCCGGCTCACCACCGAGACGGGCGCCGGCCAGTGGGGCAGCGCCCTCGCCTTCGCCTGCGCCCTCTTCGACCTCGACTGCAAGGTCTACATGGTCCGGGCCTCCTACGAGCAGAAGCCCTACCGGCGGGTGATGATGGAGACCTGGGGGGCCACCGTCGAGGCCTCACCCGTCGACGAGCCCGACCACCCCGGATCCCTGGGCACGGCCATCAGCGACGCCGTGCGCGACGCGGCGGGCCGGGCCGACTCGCACTACTCGCTGGGGTCGGTGCTCAACCACGTGCTGCTCCACCAGACCGTGATCGGCCTCGAGGCCAAGGAGCAGCTGGCCCTGGCCGGCGAGGAGCGTCCCGACATCGTCATCGGCTGCTGCGGAGGCGGCTCCAACCTGGGCGGCCTGGCCCTGCCCTTCGTGCCCGACCGGGACGTGGACCTGCTCGCCGTCGAGCCCTCGTCGTGCCCGACGCTCACCGCCGGGACCTTCGACTACGACTTCGGCGACACGGCCGGGACCACCCCGCTGCTGCCCATGTACACCCTGGGGCGCGACTTCATCCCGCCGCCCATCCACGCCGGCGGGCTCCGGTACCACGGAGACGCCCCCATCATCTCCAACCTGGTGAAGTCGGGCCGGATGCGGGCCACGGCCTACCCGCAGGGCAAGGTCTTCGAAGCCGCCGTCCAGTTCGCCCGCACTCAGGGCACCATCCCCGCCCCCGAGACCGGCCACGCCGTGCGGGCGGTGATCGACGAGGCGTTGCGGGCCAAGGAGGAGGGTCGGGAGAGGGTGATCCTCTTCGGCTTCTCCGGCCACGGGCTGCTCGACCTCCAGGCCTACGACGACTTCCTGGGTGGCCGTCTCGATCAGGGATAGGCGGCGAGCGGCGCCGGGCAGGCTAGGCGGCGCGACGGGCGTCGAGGATGCGCTGGACGGCCTCGACATCGTCGGGGGTGATGCAGGGGCGGATCCTCCCGCCCACGTCGAGCTCGATGCCGCGGGCCTTGCCGGGCCGGGCCGGGTCGAGGTTGTACCAGTGGACGAAGTCGCCCGACCCCCAGATCCGCCACGCCCCCCGGACCGGGCTCAGATCGAAGGGGGTCGCGGCCCGGATGCGGCCGTAGGGGACACGCTTCGCCCCCCAGGGGTAGTACCAGCGGATGGTGACGGCTTCGTCGTCGCAGGCGACCCGGCCGTCGTCGTAGCGTGCGCCGTTCTCGGTCATGGCACGATCGTGGCGGCAGGGCCGGCGGAGGGCAAGGGTCTCTGGGCCCTCGCTCCTATGGCCGGCTCCTACCCGAAGCCCGCCGTCGCCGGCGCGTTCGACGGCCCGACGGCCGGCGCCGGGTTCTCCGAGGGCCCCGACAGCGGCGCCACGAGCTTGCCCGTGGGGTAGGGACATACCTGGGCCCGGCCGGGCACGCAGACGGTGACGCTCGTCGGGAAGTCGAACCCGCCCGCCACGGTCGTCGGCGCCGAGGGCTGTCCGCCTGTGACCGTCACCCGCATGACCCGCCCGGCGTAGTCCCCCGGGCCGCACCCGGTGAGCAGCGCCTTGCAGACGACGTGGATGTCGACGAAGTAGAGCGTCCCGTCCGGCCCGAAGGCCATGCCGAAGGGGTTGTACTGGCCCGCGCTCTTCCCGAGGTCCGCCGCCGTCGTGCCGGGCACCGACCCGTGGCCGGCCTCGGGCTTGCCGTCGGCGGTGAACCAGGAGATCGACGGGTTGCCGATGTAGCTGCTGACGGCGAAGCAGTCGCAGGTCGGGTCCTTGGCCACGCCGGCCGGGAAGGGCACCTTCACGAAGTCCGACACCTTCACCTTGCTGCGGGGGTAGATGCCGTTCGGGCACGACGCCGCGCCGGCGGGCATCGACGAGGCGGCGAACCGGAGCACCGAGGACGAGCCGACGTTGGGGACGAGGACGTCGCCGTTGTCGGCCAGGTTCATCATGCCCGGTTGTTCGAGGCCCCCCGTCCCGTCGGTGTGGTGGGGGCCGTATCCGCCCGAGGTCGGGCCGTAGACGATGCAGTAGGTCGTGTAGCTCGGGGCGAACCACTCGACCAGCCTCCCGCTGCTCGGCGGCGGGTAGTCGCCCTGGGCGTCGGCGATGTCGCTGCCGAAGACGTCGCCCTTCTTGTCGACGGCGCAGCCGGTGTAGGTCTGGTTGTTGTTGAAGACCCCGTCGGGGGTGGGCGGGGAGTCACTGCCGAGCCTCTGGCCGGGCATCTTGTAGGGGCCCGGCACGTAGAGGGTCTGGCCGCTGAAGGACCCGTCGGGCTCGTTCAACTCCTCGCCGTCGCCGGGCTGCTTGTAGGGCTTGGCGCTGCCCAGGTTCCGCTGGCCGGGAAGGGTGGGGTCGTACCCTCCGACGAACCGGCCGTCGGGGAGCACGCAGACCTGGCCGTTCAGGTCCCAGGCGGGCATCAGCTGGCCCTGGGTGCCCGACGGCATGGAGAGAAGGTCGACCTCCTCGTTCTGGTCCCAGTACACGAGGTACGACGCGTTGCCCGGCGAGCCGGCGGCGACGAGCGGGACGGTGTCACCCGGCGGGGTCGCCGGGGCCGAGGTGGACGACTGCGACGGAGGGGACCCGGCCGAGCACGCACCCAGGAGCAGCGCCGAGCACACCAGTGCACCCAGGCCCGCGCCGACCCCCACACGATCCCGCATCCCGGCCCCCCGAGGATCTCGCCGAGCCGCTCCGGGCCCGGTCGGGCGGTCATCCTAGGAGGTCGAGGCGACGGCGCGCTCGAAGACGGTTTCGTCGGCGCGGTAGGGCTCGTCCTCCCGCGGCCAGTGGACGACGAGATCGGTGACGCCGATCTCTTCGTAGCGCCCCACCGCGTCCCGGAACTCCTCCACGGACCCGAGGCCGGGGTCGAGCCCCGGCCCGGTGAGCACGAGCCGGCCGATGCCGGCCGGGTCGCGCCCGACGGCCCGGCAGGCCTCGTCCAGCCCGGCCAGCTGGGACGCCACGAGGGTCACGCCCTCTGCGACCGGGAGCGGCGCCGTGACACCGGGCGGCCCCGTCGTGACCCAGAGGTCGCCGAAGCGCGCCGCCAGCCCCAGTCCCTTCGGTCCGGTGGCGGCGACGGCGAGCGGCAGACGGGGAGACCGGACGCATCCCGGGTACGTCCTCGCCTCCTCGACCTCGTAGTACCGGCCGTGCCAGGAGACCGCCGGCACGCGCAACAGCAGGTCGGTCAGCTCGACGAACTCGGCGAACCGCTCGGCCCGCTCTCGCCGCGACCACGGCCGCTGCCCCATCACGGTGGCGTCCCACCCTTCCCCGCCGGCACCGATGCCGGCCACGATCCGTCCGCCGGAGAGGTCGTCGAGTGTCACGAGATCCTTCACGAAGGGCAGGGGGTGGCGGAAGTTCGGCGACGCCACGAGCGTCCCGAGGCCGATCCGCCCGGTCACCGACGCCGCCGCCGCCAGGGTGGGTACGGCCCCGAACCAGGCCCGGTCCCGGAAGCCCCGCCAGGTCAGATGGTCGTAGGTCCAGGCATGGGCCAGCCCGAGGGCCTC
>JAGWNV010000128.1 GCA_028872975.1 Acidobacteriota bacterium | reverse complement strand
GGCCGCCCCGGCCAGGGCCCGGCACCCGCCGGGCCGCCCCGGCGGTTCTCCCCGGCCACCCTCGCCTACGGGACCGCCGCCCTCGTGGTCGTCGTCGTGATCCTCATCGTCGTCCTCGTCTCGGGTGGTGGCGGCAAGTCACAGAGCCCGGGCCCGGCCGTCACCCCGGCCTCCCCGTCGGTGCTCCAGGCCATCACCGGCGTGTCGCAGGGCCAGGCCAACACCGTGGGCGTCCCCTCGGGGCTCAACGCCCCCAAGACGGCGACCGGCCAGCCGGCGCTCACCTCCGGGGGCAAGCCCGAGGCCCTCTACATCGGCGCCGAATTCTGTCCCTACTGCGGGGCCGAGCGCTGGGCGCTCATCATGGCCTTCTCCAGGTTCGGCACCTTCTCGGGGCTCAAGGAGACGACCTCGTCGCCCTACGACTCGCCCCCGGCCGTGGCCACCTTCACCTTCGCCAACGCCCACTACACGAGCAACCTCGTCGACTTCACGATGGTGGAGAACGAGTCCAACGACACGAGCGGCCTCGGCACCCGTCACGTGCTCCAGCCCCTCACGAAAGCCCAGCAGGACCTCTGGACCAAGTACTCGGCCCAGTTCGGCCTCCAGTCCACCGGGTTCCCCTTCGTGGACTTCGGCAACAAGGTCTTCGTGCTCGGGCCGACCTACAACCCCCAGGTCCTCCTCGGTCTCGACCAGGGACAGATCGCCCAGAAGCTCTCCAACCCGAGCGACCCCGTCACCCAGGCCGTCGTGGGCGCCGCCAACTACGTGACGGCGGCGATCTGCGACCTCACCGGCAACCAGCCGTCGTCGGTGTGCAGTGCCTCGGGCACGACGGCCGCCGCCAAGCAGATCGGCCTGAGCTGATCCGGTGACCGACCTCGACGAGGGGGCGGCTCCGGGCGCCACCGAGCGCGGGCACGACGAACCCGTGTCGCGGCGCCGGCGGGTGGCGGTCGTCCTGGTCGCCCTCGTGCTCCTGGCCGGCCTCGGCCTCGGCCTGGGGCTGTCGCTCGGGGGCGGCTCCTCGACCGGCCCCAAGGGCCCCGAGGGCGTGGCCCTCCAACAGGTGCCGGACCTGGCCTCGGCCGACACCACCGCCTCGGGGCCGACGGTCGACGGGATCGGCTGCTCGAACGAGGAGCAGCAGCCCGTCAAGTACCACATCCACGACCTCGTGACCGTCTTCGTGCAGGGCACCCAGGAGCGGATCCCCGCCGGTGCCGGCATCCCCGCCCCCCGCCTCACCGAGCACTTCCCGACCGGGGTCTTCTACGACAACAGGCTGAACGGCTGTCTCTACTGGCTGCACACCCACACGGCCGACGGCGTCCTCCACATCGAGGCGCCCTACAAGGCCACCTTCACCTTGGGCCAGTTCTTCGCCGTCTGGCGCCAGCCCCTCGGCCCCGGCCAGGTCGGCCCGGCCCGGGGCACGGTGGTCGCCTTCGAGAACGGCACGCGGTTCGCCGGGGACCCCCGGGACATCCCCCTCCTGCCCCATGCCGTGATCCAGCTCGACGTGGGGACCCCGGTCGTGCCCTACCGGCCGGTGCAGTACAACGTCATCGGCCTGTGCGGGGCCGGCACGACCGGCTGCTCCTCGTCGGGTGGGTAGCGAGCCCGGCACCGTCCTCACCGCCGGCGGCCGTCGCAACCGGGCCGCCCGGGCCCTCTTCGACGGCCTCCCCGACCGCTACGACCGCCTGGCCGAGTGGCTGTCGTTCTTCCAGAACCGCCGCTGGCGCGCCGCCCTCGCCGACGCCCTCGCCGCCGACCACCCCGGCACCGTCCTCGACGTCGCCACCGGCACCGCCGGGGTGGCCCTTGCCATCCGGGCCCGGACCCCGGCCAGCGTGGTGGGGCTCGACCTCACCGAGGAGATGATCCGCCGGGGCCGGGCCAACGTGGCCGCCCGGGGAGCCTCCGGCGTGACCTTCTGCGTCGGCCGGGGCGAGCAGCTGCCCTTCCCCGACGGCGCCTTCGACGCCCTCAGCTTCACCTACCTGCTCCGCTACGTGGACGATCCCGAGGCCACCCTGGCCGAGCTGGCCCGGGTGGTCCGCCCCGGCGGGACGGTGGCCAATCTCGAATTCGCCGTCCCCGACAGGGCGCTGTGGTGGGCGCTGTGGTGGTGCTACACCCGGGCCGTCCTCCCGGTGGCGGGCCTCCTGACCGGCGGGCCCGAGTGGTACCGGGTGGGCGCCTTCCTCGGGCCGAGCATCAGCGGCCACTACCACCGGTTCCCCCTCGGCTGGACGGTGGGGGCGTGGGAGCGGGCCGGCCTCGAGGGGGTCACCGTGCGGCGGATGAGCCTGGGCGGTGGCCTCGTCATGTGGGGCAGGCGCGCCGGCCCGCCGTGACCGAGCCGGCCCCGCCGCGGCCCGCCTTCTACGCGGCGCGCCCGGGGGGCTGGCGTGACTGGTGGACGCTCCTCCACCCTCCCTACACGGCCTGGCACCTCTCCTACGTGGTCCTCGGCGCCTGCCTGGCGCCGGCCCCCGACCTCGAGCGGCTGGCCGGGACGCTCCTCGCCTTCTTCCTCGCCGTCGGCATCGCCGCCCACGCCCTCGACGAGCGCCACGGCCGGCCGCTCGGCACCGCCATCTCCGACCGGGCCCTCGTGGCGGCCACGGCGCTGTCCCTGGCCGGCGCCGTGGCCCTCGGAGTGGTCGGCGTCGTCCGGGTCGGGCCCTCTCTCGTGGCCTTCATCGTCCTCGGCCCCCTCCTCGTTGTCGCCTACAACGCCGAGCTCTTCGGCGGCCTCGTCCACACCGACCCCGGGTTCGCCGCCGCCTGGGGCGCCTTCCCGGTGCTTACCGCCTACGTCGCCCAGGCCCAGCGCCTCTCGGGCGTGGCCGTGCTCGCCGCCCTCGGCGCCTTCGCCCTCTCCCTCGCCCAGCGGAGCCTCTCGACCCCGGTGCGCCGGCTCCGCCGGGCCGTCCGCGACGTGCGGGGCGTCGAGACGTCGGCCGACGGCACCGAGACCGGATTCGGCCGGGCCCAGCTGCTCGCCCCCATGGAGCGGGCCCTCAAGCTCCTGTCCTGGGCCGTCGTCCTCACGGCAGGGGCGGTGGCCTGGGCCCGCCTCGGCTAGCCCGGAGCCGCCGACGACAGGTGCCGGCGGAAGCCGGCCACGGTCATGTCGACGACCCGGTCGTGCCCCCAGCGCAGGACCGGCCCGGCCAGGCGCGCCGCCATCCGCATGGGCCGCTGCATCATCTCCACCCGCCAGGCCACCTCGGCGGCGGTGCCCCGGTCGTGGGGGGAGAGCTCCAGCCAGGCGCTGCCCTGCAGGTCGCCCTCGACGGTGGCGTCGATCCGCCGGGGGGCCTGGCAGCGCTCGAGGCGGACCGTCACCCGCATCTGGTAGGGCACCGGGGGCGAGACGAGCCCGGTGAGGACCGCCCCGTCGACGAGCCCCCCGCCCTCGACCCGGAGCTCCCCGAGCCAGCCCCACCACGCCTCGAACCGCCGGGGCTCCGACAGGGCCTCCCACAGCGCGGCGGGGGGCACGTCGAAGAGGAAGCTCCGGCGGTAGTCGACGACGGCGGGGGGCGTGCCCATCCGTCTCCGACGCTACGCCTGGTCGGGCTCCTGCCAGGCCGCCGAGTTGGCGGTGGGGGGCGGGTAGCCCTGGGCGTCGTCCTCGGTGCCGGCCAGGGCGTTCACCACCGCCTCGGTCGCCGTCTCGGGGAAGAGGAGGGACGTGGCCGGGAGGGCCGGGACGGCCGTCGTCGGGGAGGAGAGCCCGGAGAGGGCCGAGGTCAGGTCGCCGACGGTCCGGTACCGCCACGGCGAGACGTGCAGCCCGGCCTCGACGCTGCCCGGGGAGAGGAAGAGCCGTTCGACGAGCTTCGTGACCGAGACGTGGTCGAAGACGTCGGAGCAGACGTGGCCCCCGGCGCTGAACGGCGACACCACCAGGGCGGGCGTCCGGAACCCGAGGCCCACGGGCCCGAGCACCCCGGCCCAGTCCGTTGGGGGGCCGCCGGCGGCGTTGGCGGTATGGGCGGGGTCGACGTACTCCCCGTCGGTGCCGAAGGTCTGCGTCGAGGCCGTGGGGAGCCCGCCCTCGTAGAGCGAGGGCGCTGAGGCGGGCGCGCTGGTGCCCACCTGCACGAGGGGGCCGGGCGTGACCGGGGGGACGTGGTCGAAGAAGCCGCCGTTCTCGTCGTAGACGACGAGGAAGACGGTCTTGGCCCACACCGCCGGGTTGGACACGAGGGTCCCGAGGATCTGGGCCACCAGCCACTCCCCGTACTCCGGGGGGGCGGCGGGGTGCTCGCAGGCGAAGGCGGGGGGGATGATCCACGACACCTTGGGCAGGGTGCCGGCCGCCACGTCGGCGGCGAACTCGGCCGGGTACACGGGGGCGAGACCCCTGGCGGCGTTCTCGACCTCGGTCGGGTCGGAGGGGGTGGCGAACCGTCTGAAGTAGGTGAGGACGTTGAAGAGGGCCTGGGAGGTGGGGTCCTGGTACACCTTCCAGCTCACCCCGTGCGCCGTGAGCAGCTCCGGGACGGTGGGCCAGTCGAGGGTGCCGTACAGCCGCTCGCGGTCCTGGACGTAGGTGGTGAGCACGGGGCCGCCCACGTCGGCCGAGTGGGCCCCGAGGCTCCCCGACATGAACAGGAGCCGGTTGGGGTCGGTGGGGCCGAGCACCGAGCAGTGGTAGCCGTCGCAGATGGTGAAGGCCTCGGCCAGGGCCCGGTAGAAGGCGAGGCAGTCCTTCCTCCGGTAGTACCCCATGGCCGTGATGCCGGTGGGCACCGTCGAGGTGGTGGGCACCGGGATACCGTCGACGGTGGTGGTGAACTGCCACTTGGCCTCGGGGTCGTTGGCGAGGTGCTCGACCATGAAGCGGTCCATGGCGCCCTCGTGCCAGGCCCCGTGCTGCGGCCCCCAGTCGTGGGTGATGTCGTTGGTGGTCTGGCCGGCCACCGTGGGCGGGGTGCTCCGGAGCTCGAAGGGCTCGAGGGCGGTCTCCCCGTCGGCCAGCGCGAAACGGACCTCGGCGCCGCCGATGGAGGTCCCGGCCATTGACTGCGCCACCACGTCGGCGGCCCGGACCACCGGCGCCCCGGCATAGGACCGGTAGGGGAGGGGGTCGGTGTAGTTCCGGACCCCGGCCATGGTCCCGAAGTAGTGGTCGAAGGACCGGTTCTCCTGCATGAGGACGACGAGGTGCTCGACGTCGGCGAGGGACCCGGCCGTCGCCCCCGAGAGGGCCGACTCGACGAGCCGCCCCTGCGAGGCGGTCAGCCCGAGCCTGCTCCCGAGCGCCCCCGCTGCACCGGCGGCCGCCCCGGCCCGCAGCAGCGCCCGGCGGGTGATGAGCCGGCGGTCCACGCCGGCGAAACGGCCCGGCCGGCCGGATCTTGCGGCCTCAGGGCCCCCCGGCCGGCCTGTTGGGATAGAGGGTCCGGCACGACAGGCACCACTGCTCGACCTCGTCGAGGACCCGCTCGCCGACCACCGCGCCCTCGCCGTCGGTCATGAGGTACACCCGGTGCACGGCCGCCAGCGCCGCGGCCGCCTCGGGCGAGCCGCAGCTCTCGCACGGCGACGGCCCACCGGCCGCCCCCACGCCGGTCCCCTTTGGGTCGTCCACCGGGTCGACGGTACACTTCGATCGGAGTCCCGTCGCCGCCGGCAGCCCCTGTGCGCTGGACGGCAGAGGAGGCCGCACATGCCCGACAGCGTCACCGTCCCCTCCGTCCGGGCGCGCAAGCGCAGCCGGGGCGACGCCCCCATCGTGGTCCTCACCGCCTACGACGCACCCGGGGCCCGCATCGCCGACGCCGCCGGCGTCGACGTCATCCTGGTCGGCGACTCCCTGGCCAACGTCGTGCTCGGCCACCCCGACACCCTCCAGGTCGACGTGGCGGCGATGGCCCACCACGTCGGTGCCGTGGCCCGGGCCCGCCCCCGGCCCCTCGTCGTCGGCGACCTGCCCTGGATGAGCTACCACGTCTCGGTCGAGGACACCGTCCGCAACGCCGCCGTCCTCGTCCGGGCCGGGGCCCAGGCGGTCAAGCTCGAGGGCGGCCGCCCCCGGGTGCCCATGGTGGAGGCCGTCGTGGCGGCGGAGATCCCGGTGATGGGACACCTGGGCCTCACCCCCCAGTCGGTCCACGCCATGGGCGGCTACAAGGTCCAGGCCAAGGAGGCGCCCGCCGCCGAGGCCCTCCTCCTCGACGCCAAGGCCCTGGAGGCGGCCGGGTGCTTCGCCCTCGTCCTCGAGGGGGTGCCCGACGTGGTGGCGGCCCGGGTGACCGACGCGCTGGGGATCCCCACCATCGGGATCGGCGCCGGCGCCGGCTGCGACGGCCAGGTCCTCGTCTTCCACGACGTCCTCGGGCTGAGCGAGGGACGGGCCCCGAAATTCGTCCGCCGCTACGCGGAGCTGGCCTCGGCGGCGACCGAGGCGGTGTCCCGGTGGGCCGCCGACGTCCGCTCGGGGGCCTTCCCGGCCGAGGACGAGACCTACCACCTCCCCGGCTAACATCGACCGGTCGTGCCGGGCCCGCCCGGCACCGTGACCCTGCCCCGAGCATCGGGGCCCCGGCCGCCCGAGGCGCCGGGTCCGGAGGGAGGAGGCGCCGCACATGCGGCCGTACGAAGTCATGGTCATCTTCGACCCCGACGCCGAGGAGACCGCCGTCACTGCGGTGCTCGACCGGTCCGTCGAGATCGTGAAGGGGGACGGCGGCACGCCCGGGACCCTCGAGCGCTGGGGCAAGCGTCCCCTCGCCTACGAGATCCGCAAGAAGCGTGAGGGTTACTACGTCCTGCTCGAATACACGGCGGAGCCCAAGGCGTCGGCCGACCTCGACAGGATGTTGAAGCTGGCCGACGAGGTCATCCGCCACAAGATCGTCCGACTGCCCGACAAGGTGGCCGGTCGCCGCAACCCGGCGGCGGCAGCCGCCGAGGCCGGCTGAGAAGGGGAGAGCACACCATGTCGAACGGAAACAGCGTGACCCTGGTCGGCAACATCACCCGCGACCCCGAGCTGCGGTTCACCCCCACCGGGCAGGCCACGGCCACCTTCGGTCTGGCCGTGAACCGCCGGTGGCAGAACCGCCAGACCCAGGAGTGGGAGGAGGCCACCTCCTTCTTCGACGTCGTCTGCTGGCGGGAGATGGCCGAGAACGCCTCGGAGAGCCTGGCCCGGGGATCCCGGGTCATCGTGACCGGCCGGCTCGAGCAGCGCTCGTGGGAGACCGCCGAGGGCGACAAGCGGTCGAAGATCGAGGTCATCGCCGACGAGATCGGCCCCAGCCTGCGGTGGGCCACTGCCCAGATCACGA
>JAGWNV010000127.1 GCA_028872975.1 Acidobacteriota bacterium | reverse complement strand
CGACGACCTCGGTGTCAACCTGAAGCCCGCCCGGGCCATGGGGATGGTGACGATCAAAGTCGTCGACCCTCCCGCCGCCCTCGCCGAGCTCGAGGCGGTGCTGGGCATCTCCCTTCGGGCACCCGCCTGAACCGCCTCCTCCTCGCCCTCGTCCCTCGGCAGCCGCCGGTCGACGCCGAGCGGGAGGCTCAGGCGAAGGCCCGGCGGAGGAGGTCCTCCTCCTCGAGATGATGGAGGGCGGCGCTGCCGGTGGCCGGGCTGGCCGACTCGGGCCGGCTCACGTGGGTCAGCCGGAACCGATCCCGGAGGAGCCGGTGGAGACGGCCGTGCACGAAGCTCCAGGCACCCATGTTCTCGGGCTCCTCCTGGACCCAGACCACCTCGTCGGCGCGCCCGTAGCGGTCGAGGACGGCGGCCAGGGCCGCTTCCGGCCAGGGATAGAGCTGCTCGGCGCGCACGACGGCGACGGCCTCGGGGGCCAGGGCGGGCTCGGGGAGCCCGGCCTTCCCGGCCCGGAGGTCCTCGGCGCGGCCCATGAGGTCGAAAGCGACCTTCCCCGAGCACAGGAGCACCCGCCTGACAGCGGCCGCCTCCAGGGCGCCGGGAGCCGCGGTCCGGGGATCGTCGAGGACCTCGGCGAAGCCACCACTCGCCAGCTCCTCGATCGGCGACCGGGACGGGCGGGCCCGCAGGAGGGACTTGGGGGTGAAGACGACGAGAGGCCGCCGGTGGCCGATGGCGACCGGTGAACGGAGCAGGTGGCAGTACTGGGCGGCCGTCGTCGGCTGCCCGAGGCGCATGTTCCCCTTGGCCGACAGGGTCAGGAACCGCTCGATGCGGGCCGAAGAGTGCTCGGGCCCCTGGCCCTCGTAGCCGTGGGGAAGGAGCAGCACCAGCCCCGACCGCTGTCCCCACTTGTCCTCGGCGGCGACCAGGAAGTTGTCGACGACGATCTGGGCCCCGTTGCCGAAGTCGCCGAACTGGGCCTCCCAGGCCACGAGGGCGTCGAGGGCCTCGACGGAGTAGCCGTACTCGAACCCGAGGGCGGCGTACTCGGACAGGAGCGAGTCGTGGACGGCGAAGCGCCCCCCGTCCTCGCCCCCGACATGGGCGAGGGGGACCCACTCCCTTCCCGTCTCGTAGTCCACCAGGACGGCGTGACGCTGGCTGAAGGTGCCCCGGCGGGTGTCCTGGCCCGAGAGCCGGACGTCGGTCCCGTCGAGGACGAGGGACCCGAAGGCGAGGGCCTCCCCGAGCGCCCAGTCCACCTCGCCCTCCTCGAGCATCCGGGCCCGCTGGTCGAACTGACGGACGAGCTTCGGGTGCATGGTGAAGCCCGCCGGGACCGCCACCACGGCTTCGGCGAGGCGCAGGAGGCTCTCTCTGTCCACCCCCGTCCGGGGTGAGGGGTCGGGCGTGGCCGGAGGGGGCGGGGCGGGGAGGCTCGTGGGCGGCGCCGCCGTCTGCCGGGTCTCGTCGAGGGCCACCTGGAGCCGGGACTGGAAGTCCTCGAGGGCGTGCTCGGCCTCCTCCAAGGTGATGTCGCCCCGGCGGACGAGGGCCTCGGTGTAGAGCTTGCGGACCGACCGGTGGCCGTCGATGAGCCGGTACATCTTGGGCTGGGTGTAGCTGGGGTCGTCCCCCTCGTTGTGGCCGTGGCGCCGGTAGCAGACGACGTCGATCACGACGTCTTTGTGGAAGGCCTGTCGGAAGCCGAAAGCGAGCCGGGCCGCCCGCACGCAGGCCTCGGGATCGTCCCCGTTCACGTGGAAGACGGGGGCCTGGACCATCTTGGCCACGTCGGTCGGGTACACCGAGGACCGGGCCGACTCGGGGGCGGTGGTGAACCCGAGCTGGTTGTTCACCACGACGTGGACGGTCCCGCCGGTGCGGTAGCCGGGGAGTTGGGAGAGCTCGAGCGTCTCGGCCACCACGCCCTGGCCGGCGAAGGCGGCGTCGCCGTGGAGGAGGACCGACAGGACGTCGAACCAGTGCCCCTCGCCGAGCCGGTCCTCCTTGGCCCGGGTCATCCCCTCCACGACCGGGTCCACCGCTTCGAGGTGGGAGGGGTTCGAGGCGAGGGTGACGGGCAGCTGGTTGCCGCTGCGGCCCACGAACTTGCCCGACGCCCCCTTGTGGTACTTCACGTCCCCCGAGCCCTGGACCGACTCGGGATCGAGGTCGCCCTCGAATTCCCTGAAGATCTCCCCGTAGGACTTGCCCACGATGTTGGCGAGCACGTTCAGCCGCCCCCGGTGGGACATGCCGAGCACGCCCTCGGCCAGCCCGGCGGTGGCCGCCTCGTCGAGGAGGAAGTCGAGGAGCACGATCGTCGCCTCGGCGCCTTCGAGGCCGAAGCGCTTCTGGCCGACGTAGCGGGTGTGGAGGAACCGTTCGAAGGCCTCGGCGGCGTTGAGCCGGTCGAGGACGTGGCGCTGCTCCTCGGGGCCGAGGGTGAGGGGCACGCCCTCCACGTGCTCCTGGATCCACCGCTTCTGGTCGGGGTCCTGGATGTGCATGTACTCGATCCCGAGCGACCGGCAGTAGGCGTCGCGGAGCACGTCGAGGGCATTGCCGAGGGTCATGACCACCCGGCCGGCCAGCCCGTCGACCACGAACTCCCGGTCGAGGTCCCACAAGGTGAGCCCGTAGGTGGTGGGGTCGAGCTCGGCGTGCAGGGGCCGGCGCTCGGCGGCGAGGGGGTCGAGGTCGGCGATGAGGTGACCCCGGACCCGGTACATGTTCACGAGGCTCTGCACGTGGACCTGCTTCACGAGCCGGAGCTGCTCTCCGTCGATGACGTTGACGTCGGCCTGCCACCGGACCGGCTCGTAGGGCACGTCCATCGCCTCGAAGACGCTCTCGTAGAAGCCGTGGCCGCCGGTGAGGCACTCGGCCAGGTGGGTGAGGAAGAGCCCCGACTCGGCGCCCTGGATGATCCGGTGGTCGTAGGTCGAGGTGACCGTCACCACCGGTCCCACGCCCAGCGCCGCCAGGCTCCGGCGGTCGGCCGCCTGGTACTCGGCCGGGTAGCCGAGCGCCCCAACCCCGATGATTGCCCCCTGGCCCGGCATGAGCCGGGGCACCGACTGCACCGTCCCGAGGGTCCCGGGGTTGGTCAGGCTCACCGTGGCCCCGCCGAAGTCGTCGGGGGAGACCTTGCCGGTGTGGACCTTCCTCACCATCTCCTCGTAGGCCATGACGAAGGCCCGGAAGTCCATCGTGTCGGCGTCGCGGACGACCGGGACGAGCAGGGTCCGGGACCCGTCGGCCCGGCCCACGTCCACGGCGAGGCCGAGGCCGACGTGCCGGTGGCGGAGGATGCCGGGGGTGCCCTTGCCGTCGCTGTCGGCCACGAAGCTGGCGTTGAGGGCGGGCACGGCGGCGAGGGCCTGGACGACGGCGTAGCCGATCAGATGGGTGAAGCTGACCTTGGCTCCCGTCTCCCGGGCGAGGTGCCGGTTGACCACGGCCCGGTTGACCTCGAGGAGACGGGCCGGCACCGTCCGCACGCTGGTGGCCGTCGGCACCCCGAGGGAGGCCTCCATATTGGCGGCGATCCGGGCCGCCGCCCCTCGGAGCGCCTGGGCCGGCTCGCCTCCGGCGGCGGGTCCGGCGGGGGCCGGAGTCGCCCGGGTCACTGCCGGCGGGGCTTCGGGAGGACCCTCCTGGGGGGCCGGGACAGACGCCGGCGGCGGAGCCGTCGGCGTCTCGGGACCGTCCACCGCCGTGGTCGGGGCGGAGGTGCCCCCTGCGGCGGCCGGGTTGGGGGGGACGTAGTCGGCGAAGAAGTCCCGCCAGCTCTCCGAGACCGACGAGGGGTCGAGGCGGTACTGCTCGTACATGTCGTCGACCAGCCAGGCGTTGGGCCCGAAGGCGCCGCCCAGCGGTGCATCGGGGACGCGTCGTCGCTCCGCCATCGGGGACGATCCTACTGGGAGGCCCTGCGCCGCCCCCCGGGCACAGCGCCGTCGCGACCGGCCCCGTTGGCCACGGCGGAGGGCCTCCTGTCAGGCTGCGGGGGTGGAGCGCACGGCCGGCTTGCACGTCCTCGACCACCACGCACGGTCCGCCGCCGAAGCCTCGCCCACCGTCTACCTCGTCCACGGCTCGCTCGATCGCGCCGGCAGCTTCTCCCGGGTCATCCGGCGGCTGGCCGACCTCCGAGTCGTCACCTATGACCGCCGTGGCTACGGCCGGTCCCGCGCCATGCCGCTCGGCGCCCTCGCCGACCACGTCGCCGACCTCGTCGATCTCGTGGGCCCGGGGCCCGGCGTGGTGGTCGGCCACTCCTACGGAGGCGACGTCGCCCTCGGGGCCGCCATCGCCTCTCCCGCCACCATCGTCGCCGTCGGCGCCTACGAGCCGCCGCTCACCTGGCTCGACTGGTGGCCACGACGGGCCCGGACGGCGGCCGACGAGGACCCGGCCCGGTTCGCCCAGGGGTTCTTCGAGCGGATGGTCGGCGAAGGTGCCTGGGCACGGCTCACCGAGACCGCCCGCCGGGAGCGCCAGGCCGACGGGCCGGCCCTCCTCGCCGAGCTGACCGCCCTCCGCCACGGCGGGCCGCCCTTCGATCTCGCCCAGCTCCGGGTCCCCGCCGTCTTCGGCCGCGGTGGCGACTCGGCATGGCGACACCGGCGGGCCGGGGAGGAGCTCCGCCGGACCGTGACCGGCTCCGAGCTCCTCGACATCGCCGGCGCCCGCCACGGCGCGCATCTCACCCACCCGGCCGCCTTCGCCGATCTCGTCCGCCGCGTGGTCGACGCCGGGGACCGCGCCACGTCCTGACCGGGGGGTGCCGGCGGCCCCAGCCCGACGGAGACGACCTCAGGGAAGAAGCCGTGTCGACGAAGCGGCGTTGAGCGCCGTAGCCGGGGAGGCGACCGGGACCGGCGCCACCGCCGAGGGCGACCCCGCCGAGGGCGTCCCCGCCGGGGCCAGGGTGCCGGCCGACGCCGTCGAGCTCCCGGTGAGGAGCTGGCCCAAGGTGGCGAGGAGCCCGTTGCGCCCGCCCACGACCGGCACCGGCGCCAGGTCCTGCTCCAGGGTGCCGAGGAGGCCGCCGTTGGCCGGCGACCCCGGGGGTGCCGGTGGCGGGCCGGAGCCGCCGGGACCCGGTCCGCCGCTGCCGCCGGCGCCGCCCCCACCCGTCGGGGCACCGCCGGCCGGGGCCCCGGCCGGCGAGGTGGCGACGCTCAGGGCCGGCGTGCCGGGCGACGACCCGGTCGAGGCCGTCGGGGAACCGCCCGGGGTCGAGCCCCCCGGATGGGCCGAGGACGAGGGGGCGGTGGCGGGGTTCGGCCCCCCGTGGTGGTGGGGGCCCGCGACCCTCGCCGGCCCGCGCGTGCCGGCGGCCGAGAAGAGGACGGCCACCACGGCGGCCACCACGGCGGCGGCCGGCACCGACAGCCACCGCCAGTCGCGTCCCAGCCACCTGGCCGCGGCGGGGATGCCCGGGCCGGCGGGGACCGGTCGGGAGGACGGCGGGCGACGGCCCTGGCGGCGGCGGTAGAGGTCGCGGTCGGCGGCCTCGACCAGCGCGGGGGCGTCGGCGCCGTCGTCGGGGTAGCCGGCCGCCCCCCAGGTGAAGGCGGGCCCTCCGGCGGCCTGGACGCGCCGCATGAACAGCTCGGCGGCGTCGACCGACGTGAAGGGCAGGAGGATGACGAACTCGTCGCCACCCACCCGGAAGACCGAGTCCTCGTCGCGCCGTGCCGAGTAGAGGGCCCGCACCAGGGCCAGGAGCGCGGCGTCCCCGGCGGCGTGACCCTCCGTGTCGTTGATCAGCTTGAGCCCGTCGAGGTCGACGGCGACCACCGTCACCTGGTGTCCCCGGCGGGAGGCGGCCGAGAGGGCCGAGGAGAGGGTCTCGTCGAAGGCCCGCCTGTTGCCGACGCCGGTGAGGGCGTCTGTGCGCGAGGCCCGTTCCAGCCGGGTGAGGACCTCCTCGGTGGCCGCCGCCGTGATTCGGTCGACGGCCCGGTGCATCTCCAGGGGCTCCTCCACCCCGACGACGGCGAAGGCCTCCCGCAGGCTCGACAGGCGGCCCACCATGGCCGCCACCGACCGGTGCGCCCGGGCCCAGGCCCGGCCGGCCCGGTCGAGGGGTTCGGGTCCGCTGCCGGCCAGGACCTGGAGGACGGCCTCCACCACCATCCGGGCCTCGTCCTCGGGGATCCTCGGGTCGTCGGGCAGGCGGCTGCGCCACTGCGCGGTCCAGCCCCCCACCTCCTCGGCCCGAACCGGCCGGCTGGCCCCGGTGTGGCCGGGGTTCCCGGAGTCGCCCCCCGGGGGCATCCAGTCAGCCATCGGCCTGCCCCCTCGCCTGCGCTGGATTCACGTGTGATGACCGACGGATCACGTGATGTGAGAACAACGAGGGCACAAGGAGGCCCTTGCGGTGCAACCCGGCGGACGGCCCGCCCGGCCATGGCCTCCCGGCTACCGCCCCGGGGACCCCGGGTTCGTCGGGCCCGTCGGGGAGGGGGCCGGCGACCGGCCCTCCTGCCCGTGGGTCTCGGCCCAGCCCCGGCTCCCCTCCACGTCGACGTCGTGGGGTAGGCCGAGGACCCGCTCGGCGATGATGTTCCTCTGCACCTCGGCCGTCCCCCCGCCGACGGTGAGGGCCCGGGAGAAGAGCAGCCCCTTGGCCCAGACCTCCTCGGGCCAGAACCCGCCCGACGGTCCCCCCTCCGGTCGGGGCCCGCTCCCGGCCAGCATCCCCCGGGAGCCGGCCAGGGCGTGGGCGGTCTCCATCACCCGCTGGCCGTGGTCGTCGGCGATCGCCTTGCGCACCGAGGCCTCAGGCCCCGGGGGGCGCCCCGAGATCGCCGCGCTGACCGTCCGCAGGCGGATGAGCCGGAGGATCTCCCCCTCGGTCCACACCCGGACCAGGGCCTGGCGGAGGACGGGGTCGGCCAGACCGCCGGTCCGGCGGACGAGGTCCACGAGGTCGCCCGCCGTCGGCCCCTGGCCCCACAGCGACCCCTCCCCCGAGAGCGACACCCGCTCGTTGCCGAGGGTCACCTTGGCGAGGGCCCATCCCCCGTGGACGTCGCCGACCAGGTGGTCGGCGGGCAGCCGGACGTCGTCGAGGAAGACCTCGTTGAAGGAATGGTCGCCGGTCATGTCGACGATGGGCCTGATCGTGACACCGGGCGCGTCCATCGGGCAGATGAAGTAGGAGATCCCCTGGTGCTTGGACGCGGCCGGATCGGTCCGGGCGAGGAGGATGCCGTAGGCGGAGATGTGGGCGAAGCTCGTCCAGACCTTCTGGCCCGTCACCACCCACTCGTCGCCGTCGCGCACGGCACGCGTGGAGAGTCCGGCGAGGTCCGAGCCCGCGCCCGGCTCGCTGAAGAGCTGGCACCAGATCTCCTCGCCGGCCAGCAACGGCAGGAGGTACC
>JAGWNV010000349.1 GCA_028872975.1 Acidobacteriota bacterium | reverse complement strand
CTCTCATGACTCGTCGGTGCCGGCCAGGTAGACGAGCTTGAACTTGCCGATCTGGACCTCGTCGCCGCTGTTGAGCACGGCCTCCTCGATGCGCTCCCGGTTGACGTAGGTGCCGTTCAGCGAGCCGACGTCGCGCACGGTGTGCCGTCCGGCACCGTCGTTGGTGAACTCGGCGTGGCGCCGGGACACCGTCACGTCGTCGAGGAAGATGTCGCTCTCGGGATGGCGGCCCACCCGGGTCACGGGCGCGTCGAGCACGAAGCGGGCCCCGGCGTTGGGCCCGCGCTTCACGACCAGCAGGCCGGCCCCGGCCGGCCCGTCGGAGAGGGGCACGGCGAGCTCCTCCTCCCCCGGCTCCCCCTGGGCGTCGACGGGGTGGAGGGTCACCGTGGTGTCCGAGGTGCCCGCCGACAGCACCGCCCCGCACGAGGAGCAGAAGTTGGCGCCCGCCGGGTTCCGGTGCCCGCAGTTGTTGCAGAACACGCCGTCCACGCTAGTCGTTCGCCCTCCCTCCCCTTCGGGGGCGCCTTCCGGCGCCTACTCGGTGGTGAGCTGGCTGTAGCCGGCGGCATCGAGGAGGCCGCCGACACTGCCGGCGTCATCGACGCGCAGCTCGCAGATCCATCCCTCGCCGTAGGGGTCGCTGTTGAGCAGCTCGGGCGCGTCGGCCAGGGCGCCGTTGACGGCGGTCACTTCGCCGGCGACGGGGGCGTAGATCTCCGACACCGACTTCGTCGACTCCACCTCGCCGAGGAGGCCCCCCTGGTCGACGTGGGTCCCCGTCTCGGGCAGCTGCACGAAGACGACGTCGCCCAGCGCGTCCTGGGCGAAATCGGTGATGCCGACCCGAACGGTCTCGCCCTGGAGGCGCGCCCATTCGTGCTCGGCGCTGTAGCGGAGGTCGTCGGGCACCTGCACGGGACCGGACCCTAACGCAATGGGCACCGGCGGTCCCCCGGGGCGGGGGCGACCGGCTAGCTAGGGGAGCATCTGACGGATGCGCACGGCCTGCTCCTGGACCCGGGCCCGGGCCTCCGCCTCGTTGGGCGCCTCGGCCCACACGTGGGTGACGGGCTCTTCGGGGTCGGGCACCACGAGCGACCAGCCGTCGGCGTCGACGATCTTCACGCCGTCGACGAGGACCGTGGTCCGGTCCTTGGCGCGCTCGAGGGTCCGCCGCATGACGGTCCCCTTCTGCTCCCAGGGCGTCACCACCTCCTCGTGGGCGATGTGGACGGGGGGGAGGTCGCCCGACAGCTTGGCCATCCGCTGGCCGCCGGCGGCGAGGAGGGCGAGGAGGTGGACGAGCGTGCCCACGGCGTCGAAGGCGGGGAGGAACC
>JAGWNV010000348.1 GCA_028872975.1 Acidobacteriota bacterium | reverse complement strand
CGCACCGTGGAGCGCCTGGTACGCGCCGGGCGCCCCCTGGGGGTCGAGCACCGGCTCGTGACGGTCGGGAAGAAGGGCCCGAGCTTCCTCCGGTTCCGCCGCCTCGAGGTGGCAGAAGCCTTCAGCGGCTTCTCGGACCGGCCCACCTTCGGCGATGCCCGGCGGGTGGCAGGGGCGGTGACGGCGCCATTCCTGGCCGGGGACGTCGACCAGGTCCTCGTCGTCTCCACCCGGTTCCTCTCCGCCGGCAGCCAGGTCGTGGAGACCCGCCAGCTGCTCCCCCTGCCCGAGCCGACGCCGGGCGGTGACGGGGAGGGCGCCGATGGCGATGCACCGGCCGCCCGGCCTTCGGGGACGCTCGAGGGCTACACCGAGTTCGAGCCGGAGGCCCCCGAGATGCTCGCCGACCTGGTGCCCCGGTACGTGGAGGCGGCCGTGTTCGGCGCCATGCTCGAGGCCGCCGCCAGCGAGCACACCGCCCGCCAGCGGGCCATGGCGGCCGCCACCGACAACGCCGACGAGCTCGTGAAGACCCTCATCAGGGTGATGAACCGGGCCCGCCAGGACGCCATCACCACCGAGATCATGGAGATCGTCGGCGGCGCCGAGGCCCTGCGGCAGGCCGCCCAGACCGACTGACCCGACGAAGACGAACGCCGAGACGACGTGAAACGGAGCAGCAGATGACCACCACCCTCGAACCGACCGCCGGGAGCACCGGAGCCGACGCCCGCCCCGAGGGCCGGGTCGTCGCCATCGCCGGGCCGGTGGTCGACGTGGAGTTCCCCCCCCACGCCCTGCCCGAGCTGAACATGGCCGTCGAGATGGACCTCGAGCTCGAGGGGAGCTCGGTCACGGTGACCGCCGAGGTGGCCCAGCAGATCGGCGAGGGCCGGGTCCGCTGCGTGTGCCTCCGGCCCACCGACGGCCTCCACCGGGGGACCTCGGTCCGCAACCTCGGCCACGGCTTGCAGGTCCCGGTGGGCGACGCCGTGCTCGGCCACGTCTTCAACGTCCTCGGCGCCGCCCTCGACACCGACGACATCGGGACGGTGGAGGAGCGGTGGGAGATCCACCGCGACGCCCCGCCCTTCGACGCCCTCGAGCCGAGGGCGCAGATGTTCGAGACCGGCATCAAGGTCATCGACCTCCTCGAGCCCTACGTGCAGGGCGGCAAGATCGGCCTCTTCGGGGGGGCCGGGGTGGGCAAGACGGTGCTCATCCAGGAGATGATCAACAGGGTCGCCACCCAGCACGGCGGTGTCTCGGTCTTCGCCGGGGTGGGGGAGCGGACCCGCGAGGGCACCGACCTCTGGCTCGAGATGCAGGAGTCGGGCGTGATC
>JAGWNV010000126.1 GCA_028872975.1 Acidobacteriota bacterium | reverse complement strand
GCCATCCCGGGCTCGACCACCGCTTCCGGGTGGAGCACGCATGTCTCGCCTCGGGTCCCCAGCTGCGCCGACTGGCCGGCCTCGGCGGCGTCGCCGTCGTCCAACCCGCCTTCCTCGACCACCTGGGACGGCAGGTCGAAGGGGTGGTCTTCGACGATGCCGACTGGCTCCCCTTCGGGGCCATGCGGGCCGCCGGGGTCGACATGGCCGCCTCGTCGGACTGCCCGTGCACCTTCCACGAGCCGCTGCGGGGCGCCGGCCACGGCGCCCACCGGCGCACCGGCTCGGGGGCGGTGCTCGACGCCGGCCAGACGGTGCCCTTCACGGAGTGGCTGCGCGCCTACACGGCGGGGGCGGCCCACGCCGGGGGCCAGGAGGCCGAGCGGGGCTCGATCACCGTCGGCACCCGCGCCGACCTCGTCGTGCTCGACGGGCCGCCCCGGCCCGACCCGCTCCCCTCGGTCGCCCAGACCTGGGTGGCGGGGCGGCTCGCCTTCGACACCCACGCCCACGCCCACGCCGACGGCTGACGCTCCTCTAACGTGACGTCCGTGTCAGCCTCAGGACCGCCCGCCGCCCACCCCCTCGAGCCCCTCACCGCCGAGGAGATCTCCGCCGCCGTCGGTCTCGTGCTGGCCGACCCCCGGTTCGACGAGGAGCAGACCCGCTTCGCCTACGTCGGGCTCTCGGAGCCGGCCAAGGACGTCGTGGAGGCGCATGTCCCCGGCGCCCCGGTGGACCGGGCCGTGCACCTCGTGCTCACCGTCGGGCCCGACGCCCACGTCGTCGAGGTGGACGCCTCGCTCTCGGAGGGCGGACTGCGGGGAGTCCGGGAGGTCGAGGGGGTGCGGCCGGGCCTGCTCTTCGAGGAGGCCTTCGGCGCCATCGTCGCCCTGGAGACGAACCCGGAATGGGTGGCGGCCCTGGCCCGGCGGGGCCTGCACGACCCGAAGCTCGTCCAGATCGACCCGTGGCCGGCGGGGACCTTCGGTTCCCCCCACGAGGAGGGCCGGCGTATCTGCCGGTGCCTGGCCTACGTGCGCGACGCCCCCGACGACAACGGCTACGCCCGCCCCGTCGAGGGCGTGGTGGCCTTCGTCGACATGGCCAGGGGAGAGGTGCTCGAGGTCCTCGACACCGGCGTGGTGCCGCTCGCCCCCGAGTCGGGCAGCTACTACCCCGAGCGCCAGCCGTCGCTCCGGGAGGCGCTCACGCCGCTCGAGATCGTCCAGTCCGAGGGCCCCGGCTTCACCGTCGAGCGGGGGCTGCTCCGCTGGCAGCGGTGGTCGCTGCGGGTGTCCTTCGACGCCGTGGAGGGCCTCGTGCTCCACCAGGTGGGCTACGAGGACAAAGGGACTCTCCGGCCCGTGCTCTACCGGGCCTCGGTGAGCGAGATGGTCGTCCCCTACGGGGACCCCGGGCCCGTGCACGGGTGGAAGAACGCCTTCGACGCCGGCGAGTGGGGCCTCGGCCGGATGGCCAACTCCCTCGAGCTGGGCTGCGACTGCCTGGGCGAGATCGTCTACCTCGACGGTGTGCTCACGAGCGAGCGCGGCAAGCCCTATGTCGTGACGAACGCCGTCTGCATCCACGAGGAGGACTTCGGGATCCTCTGGAAGCACTTCGACGCCCGGTCCGGCCGCAACGAGGTGCGGCGCTCCCGGAGGCTCGTGGTGAGCTCGATCGCCACGGTGGGGAACTACGACTACGGCTTCTACTGGTACTTCTACCTCGACGGCACCATCGGCTTCGAGGTGAAGCTGACCGGGATCCTCTCCACCATGGGCCTCGCCCCCGGCGAGACACCCCGGTTCGGCTCGGTGATCGCCCCGCAGCTCGGCGCCGCCAACCACCAGCACCTCTTCAACATGCGCCTCGACATGGACGTCGACGGGGCCGCCAACTCCGTCTACGAGATGGAGGCCCACCCGGTGCCGCCCGGCGCCGACAACCCGTGGGCCAACGCCTTCGAGTCACGCGCCCGGCTCCTGCGGACGGAGTCCGAGGCCCAGCGGCTCGTCGACCCGGCCCGGAGCCGCTACTGGAAGGTGGTGAGCTCCTCGGCCACGAACCGACTGGGGCTGCCCACCGCCTACAAGCTCCTCCCCGGGGCCACCCCGACGCTCCTCGCCGACCCCGGCTCGAGCGTGGGCAGGCGGGCGGCCTTCGCCACCCGCAACCTGTGGGTCACGCCCTACGCGCCGGGCGAGCGGCGGGCGGCGGGGGACTACCCGAACCAGAGCGCCGGCGGCGACGGGCTGCCGGCGTGGACGGCCGCCGACCGCCCCATCGTCGACGAGGACGTCGTGCTCTGGTACACCTTCGGCGTCACCCACGTGCCGAGGCCTGAGGACTGGCCGGTCATGCCCGTCGAGTACGCCGGGTTCCAGCTCCTGCCCGTCGGGTTCTTCGACGCCAACCCCGCCCTCGACCTCCCCGCCCCGCCGGCGCACTGCCACGACTGATCGGCGACGCACCATCCGCCTGGGCGAGCCGGCGCCGCAACCGGGCCCGGGGCAGGACGAGACGGTTAGCGGAAGTCGAAGGCGACCTTGACGGCGCCGCTCGTGGCCTGCGTCGCCAGCGCGCCGAAGGCCTCCCGCCACTGTTCGATCCGGAAGGTGTGGGTCAGCATGGCCGACAGGTCGACCCGGCCTTCCTCGACGAGGTCGAGATAGTGGGCGATCCCGTGCTTGCGGACGCCGTCCACCTCCTCGATCCCGAAGGCGTTGGAGCCCACCCAGGAGATCTCCTTGAAGTACAGCGGTGACCACTCCCAGCGGGCCGGGCCGTGGACGCCGCTCTTCACGAGGGTCCCCCGCGTCCGGAGCAGCCGGACGCCGACCTCGAAGGTCTCGGGCTTGCCGATCGTGTCGTAGACGACGTCGATGCCGCCGGGATGGGCCATGGGCAGGCCCTTCGAGGCGGGCTGGAGCCGGCCGCCCGACCACTGGGCGGCCTGCTCGACGAGTGCGAGGCGGGGCTCGGGATCGGCCACCGTCGCCCCGAGCGCCCGTGCCAGGGCCGCCTGGGCCGGGAACCGGGCCACGGTCATCACCTCGACGTCGGGGTGCAGGGCCCGGAGGATGGCCGTGGCGCACAGGCCGAGCGCCCCGGCGCCGTAGACGAGGGCCTTGCCGCCCGGCGGCGGCGGGTGGCGGGTGACCGAGTGGAGCGAGACGGCGAAGGGGTCGGCGAAGACGGCGAGCTCGTCGGGGACGGAGTCGGGCACGGCGATGAGCATCGAGTCGTGGGCCGGGAACAGCTCGGCGTAGCCGCCGGGGGCGTCCTTGGAGGTCCCGGTGTGGATGCCGGCGGCCAGCTCGCCGTCGGTGAAGTGCCAGCACAGGCTCAGGTCCCCGTCCTGGCAGGAGGGGCACGGCGGCGTGATCCCCCGAGGCCCGCACGACAGCCACGGGTTGAGCACCACCCGCTGGCCGACCTCGAGGCCCCGGGCCTCGGGGCCGAGCTCGGCCACCTCGGCGACGACCTCGTGGCCGAGGACCGTCGGGAAGGTGAAGAGGTGGGCGAGGGGGCTGTCGGTGTTCTCCTCGCCGAAGTCCATGAACACCTGCTTGGCGTCCGACCCGCAGATCCCGGTGAGGCGGGTCCGGGCGATCACCCAGTCGGGTCTCGGCGGGGCGGGCGCCTCGAGCTCCATGAGCCGCATCGGGACCCGGGCCAGCCCGGCCAGGAGCCGGTTGGCGTCGTCGGGCGCCTCCCACGCCTCGGGGCGCACGCCGTAGAGCAGTCCCTGCACCGTGCCCCCTCTTCCTCGCTCAGGAATGCGCCTGGGCGATCCGCTTGCGGTGCTTGGGAAGGGACTCCTTCTTGGCCCGCTTCGTCGCCCGCTTCTCCTTCAGGTTCCTGCCCGACTTCTTGGCGTGTCCCGAGGGCATCGACTTGTCGTGCATGGCTGGCTCCCGTCGACGGCACCTCAACGCTACAGCGGCGTGGGACCTTGGGCCCTGTTCCGGTCCCGGCCGCGGGACTACACCATCCTCGACAGTCCTACGCAGAGCGGGGGACCGCTCGAGGAGGTGAGGCCGCTGCTTGACCGGACCTGTACGGAGCGCCTCGCCGTGACGGGCGGGACCTGAACCGCGACGCACGGGCGACCAGCGAGCCCACCTCCCCGGGCTCCGCTCGCCGAGGACCACGGCGCTTGCAGCCGACACCGGTGGTCGGCCCGTACACGCCGAGGCGCGACAACTTGACGACCGGCACCCGCCCGCGGTGAGCAGGCGGGTGCCGGCGCGTCCGGGCGACGTGTCGCCCCCTGGGCTCCCCCCGGAGGCGGCGCCCCTCAGGACGCGGCGCCCCTCAGGACGCGGCGGCCTCGAGGTCCCCGACGGCGAGGAGCGCCTGCTCGAGCTCGCAGAGGTTGCGGTAGCGACTGACCTCGACGGCCGACCACGTCCTCGGGTCCGACTGGCACTTCAGCCGGAGGAGCTTCGTGATCTCGTCGCGGACACGTCGCAGGTCCCTGGTGCCTGTGGCCATGGTCCTGTCCCCCCTATGTCCTGCACCACAGAGAGTAAGGAGACGGAGCCTCCCCGTACATCGGCAAAGTTGAGGGTTCGACCGATCCGGGCGCGGCCGCTGCTCGTTCGCCGCGTCACGAGGGGCGGCGGCCTACGTTGGGCTCATGGTCCTCGCACCGCCGCGGGCTCCCGGGCTGGACGGGACGATCCTGGCCGCCGCCGCTCGGCGGGTGTCCTCGTCGGGTGCCATCACCTTCCTCGTCGACGGCGACGCCGTCACCTACGTCGCCGAGGGCGACGCCGTCACCGTGGCCGAAGGCCGTGACGACGGGGCCACGGCGGTGCGGCTCGGCCGCCGGGCCTGGGACGACCTGGCCGGACAGCTCCGCACCTTCGTGAACCTCCTCCTGAGCGAGGAGCTCACCTTCGAGCGCGGCGGCTTCCGCCAGCTCTCGGACTGGGACCCGGTGCTCCGCTACCTCCACGGCGGCGTCCCGCCCTACGACCCGGCCCGATCCGATCTCGGCGGCCGCGACCCCCGGGCCACCTTCACCCTCGACACCGACGACGCCGAGCTCGCCGCCCAGCTGGGGGCCATGGGCTACCTGCACGTCCGGGGCGTCTTCGACGCCGGGGAGATGGCGGCCGCCAACGAGGAGGTCGACCGGCTGGCGGCGGAGGCCCGGGCCGGTGACGACCGGTCCTGGTGGGTGAGGGCCGAGGACGGCTCGACCGCCCTGTGCCGGCTCGTCTACACGACGCTGCGGTCCGCCCTCCTCGCCGGTCTCGAGGGCGACGCCCGCGTCCGGCGTCTCGGCACCCTCCTCGACCCCGCCCTGCGCCTCGCCCCCGACCGCATGGAGGGGAGCGCCGTGCTCATCAAAGTGCCGGGCAGGACGAGCGGGCTGTCCAACATCCCCTGGCACCAGGACTGCGGCATGGGGGGCCACGCCATCCTCTGCCCGTCGGTCAGCGTCGGCATCCAGCTCACCGGCTCCGACGCCACCAGGGGCAACCTGCTCGTCGTCCCAGGCAGCCACGGCCATGCCATCCACTACCGCTGGCAGGACTGCCTCGAGGACGTGCCGGTCCTCGCCGTCGACACCGCCCCCGGCGACGTGACCGTCCACGTGCAGGACCTCATGCACGCCTCGCCCGAGCCGACCGGCGCCGGGGGGCGGCGGACGATGTACGTGACCTACTACCCGGCCGCCCTCTGGGACCACGTCGGGCCCGGCGAGGCCTTCAACGACCTCGTCCGCAACCGCACCGAGCAGGTGGCCCGGCTCAACCGCCCGTAGGGGCGGGGCGCTCGGTGGGGGCGACGAGGAAGATCACCACGTCCCACAGCAGGTGGCTCACAACGAGCGACTCCATGTCGACCCCGAGGGCGGCGAGGGACGACCAGTAGGCGCCCGCCACCGTGGCGGCGCCCACCAGGGTCGGGTTGCCCGAGGGGACGTGGACGGCCCCGTAGGCGCCCGCCGCCAGCGCCGCTGCCTGCCACCGCCCACGTCCGGCGCCGAGGGACCGCTGCAGCCATCCCCGCCAGAAGAGCTCCTCGGCGGGGGCGATCACGGTGGCGAGCCGGGCGGCGATGCGCGCCGCGCTCTGCCCGCTGCGCAGGTCGTAGATGGCGGCGATGTCCCGGCCGCCGCCCGGCATGACCCGCCGGGCGGCCCGGTCGCCCGCCTGGAACACGGCATAGAGCCCGGCGGCGATGGCCGCCCCCTCGACGAGGTGCCGGGGTCGGGGCCGCGGCCGGCGCAGCTCCGGACGCCGGCCCAGGGCGAAGGCGCCGAGGAGGACCCCCGTCGCCGTCATCCTCGACCAGAAGGCGGGCCGGGGCCCCCGGAAGGTGGCGGCGAAGCAGGCCGCCGCCAGCGCCGTGCCGGCGGCGAGCTCGCCAGGGGCCGTCCGGGGCCCGTCGCCGGTGCCGGGAGGCGTCCTCATGCGGCGGCGGCGGCCAGGCCGGCCACGAGGAGGGCGCCGAAGAGGGCGTGCAGCTGGGCCGTGGAGAGGTCGATGGTGGCGAGCGGCCGCCGCTCGCCGCGTGCCCCGAGGGCGGCGGCGAGCACCACCCGGACCATGAGGGGCAGCGACAGGGCGGCGGCGATGGACTGGGTGGGGACGGCGCCGGCCAGGACCTCGCAGACGAGGGCCAGGTATGCGCCGAGGACGAGCCCGAGGTAGGCGAGGTACGCCCGCCGGCCGCCGATCCTGATCGAGAGCGTCGAGATCCCGACGCGGGCGTCCTCGGCGATGTCGCGCCACTCGTTGCCGTGCAGGATGGCCGTGACGAGGCATCCGATGGGGACGCTCACCACCAGGCCGGCGACGTCGAGCCGTCCCGTCATCACGTAGTAGGCGCCCTCCACCATGACCGGCCCCATGAGGAGGAAGACGACGGGGAGGCCGAGGGCCCGGTACTTGAGCCGGAGCGGGGGCGCTGTGTACCCGACGCCCCCCACGAGGCCGGCGATGCCGAGCAGCGTCACCGGCCACCCCCGCGCCGCGATCAGCCAGCCGCCGAGCCCCACGGCCACGGCCAGCGCCGCGGTGGCGTAGGCGAGGGCCTGGCGCTCCGACAGCCGGCCCTTGAGCACGGCCAGGCTGGCCCGGGGGGAGGTGATGGAGTCCACGCCCCGGCGGACGTCGTACACCTCGTTCACGACGTTCGTCCCCACCTGGAGGAGGATGGCGGCGCCGAGGGCGGCCGCCGCCAGGGTCCAGCGGATGGTGCCCGCCCCCCCGGCGAGGGCGATGCCGGCGGCCACCGGCACGGTGGTGGCGGTCAGGCTGAAGGGCCGGGTGACCTCCCACAGGGCGGCGGCCCGGCGGCCAACGCGCCCGGCCAGGCTGCCCTCCGCCGGCCGGGCCGGAGCCCCGTCCATCCCCACTGCCGGAGCGGCCGGCCCCGCCGTTGCCGTGCGGCCCCGGCCGGGGCCCGACGTGCCGAGCACCCGGGCGGCGGCGATGGCCTCGGCCACCT
>JAGWNV010000125.1 GCA_028872975.1 Acidobacteriota bacterium | reverse complement strand
AGGCCGGCGAGGACCGGCTCCTCGAGCCCGGCGCCCTGGCCGAGGAGCTCCGCGCCCTGGTGGCGGGCGGGGGCCGGTGCCTGTGCGTCGGCGACGGGGCCAGGCGCTACGCCGGCGCCCTGGCCGCCGCCGGGGCCGAGCTGCGCAGCGGCGTCCCCCCGGCCCCCGACGTGTCGGTCCTCGCCGCCGAAGGCGTGCGGCGCGCCGAAGAGGGCGGGGGCGTCCTCGCCGCCGCCCTCGAGGCCCGGTACCTGCGCGAGGCCGACGTGCGGATCCACTGGGAGCAGCGGCTCGGCCCGCGGCCGGGCGCGGCACCGTGACCATGGACGAGCTCTTCGGCGGAGAGGAGCCCCCCGGGGCCGGCGTGGCCGACGCCGTGCGGGTCACGGCCATGCGGCGCCGGCACCTGCGGTCGGTGGTGGGGATCGAAGAGGAGTGCTACCCGCGTCCGTGGTCGGCGACGCTGTTTCTCTCCGAGCTCGCCCAGCGCACGTCGCGGCGGTACGTGGTCGGCACCGTCGGACCCATGCTCGTCGGGTACTCGGGGGTCATGTACGTGGAGGACGAGGGCCACGTGACCACCCTCACCGTCGACCCGGCCTGGCACCGCCGCGGCGTGGGCACCGTGCTCCTCCTCGACCAGGTGCGCGCCGCCGTGGCCCGGGGGACGAGACACCTCACCCTCGAGGTCCGGGCCTCCAACGCCCCGGCCCAGGTGCTCTACCGCCGCTTCGGCTTCGCGCCGGCCGGGGTGCGGCGGAACTACTACGCCGAGACCGGCGAGGACGCCATCGTCATGTGGGCCCACGAGGTCGACACCGAGGAGTACGCCCGGCGGCTGGCCGGCATCGAGGCCCGTCTACGCTCCGGCGCGTGAGCCTGGTCCTCGGCATCGAGACCTCCTGCGACGAGACCGCCGCCGCCGTCGTCGGCGCCGACGGGGAGATCCGGGCCTCGGTAGTGGCCAGCCAGGTGGAGCTCCACGGCGCCTACGGCGGGGTCGTGCCGGAGCTGGCCGGCCGGGCCCATCTCGAGGCCCTCACCCCCGTGCTGGCCGAGACCCTGCGCCGCGCCGGGCTCGGCGCCGGCCGGCCCGGCCTCGACGCCGTGGCCGCCACGGTGGGGCCGGGGCTCCTCGGGTCCCTCCTCGTCGGGGTGTCGGAGGCGAAGGCCCTCTCGCTCGCCTGGGGACTGCCCTTCGTCGGGGTCAACCACCTCGAGGGCCACCTCTTCGCCGCCCTCCTCGAGCACCGGGAGGTCGACTGGCCCCTGGCCGTGCTGCTCGTCTCGGGCGGCCACACCCTGCTCGTCTCCATGGAGGGCCCCGGCCGCTACCGGCGCCTGGGCGCCACCCTGGACGACGCCGCCGGGGAGGCCTTCGACAAGGTGGCCCGGTTCCTCGGCCTCGGCTACCCGGGCGGGCCCGCCATCGAGCGGGCCGCCGCCAGCGGGGACCCCGGGGCCTTCGCCTTCCCCCGGCCCCTCCTCGGGGAGGGCCTCGAGCTGTCCTTCAGCGGGCTCAAGACGGCCGTGGTCCGGGCCGTGCGGGCCCGGCCCGAGGCCACCAACGAGGACGTGGCCGCCTCGTTCCAGGCGGCCGCCGTCGAGGTCCTCGTGGCCAAGCTGTGCGCCGGGGCCGAGGCCGCCGGGGCGGCCGGGCTGTGCCTGGCCGGCGGGGTGGCGGCCAACGGGCCGCTGCGGGCGGCGGTGACGGCGGCCGGCGAGGAGCGGGGCCTGCCCGTACTGCTCCCGAGCCGGCCCATGTGCACCGACAACGCGGCGATGATCGCGGCGGCGGGGGCCTGGCAGCTCGGGCATCTGGGCCCGAGCCCCCTCGACACCCCGGCCGACCCGGCCCTGGGGCTCGCCTTCGTCCCCTGAGGGGGCGGTTGCCCGGCCCCGGCCCGCCCGCTATCGTTAGCACTCGCAACCCAAGAGTGCTAAACGTCCCCAGGAGGGCCTCCCGCAATGAATCTCCAGCCCCTCGAAGACCGGATCGTGGTCCGTCCCGGTGAGTCCGAGGAGACCACCGCCTCGGGGCTCGTCATCCCCGACACGGCCAAGGAGAAGCCCCAGCAGGGCGAGGTGCTCGCCGTCGGCCCCGGCCGGCGTGCCGAGAACACCGGCGAGCTCGTCCCCCTCGACGTCGTCGCCGGTGACACCGTCGTCTACTCCAAGTACGGCGGCACCGAGATCACCGTGGACGGCGAGGACCTGCTGATCCTCTCCGGCCGCGACGTCCTCGCCAAGGTCAAGAAGTAACCCCGAACAGGAAGACCACATGCCCAAGATCCTGAAGTTCGACGAGGCGGCGCGCCGCGCCCTCGAGGCCGGTGTCGACAAGCTGGCCGACACCGTCAAGGTGACGCTCGGCCCCAAGGGCCGCAACGTCGTCATCGACAAGAAGTTCGGCGCCCCCACCATCACCAACGACGGGGTCACCATCGCCCGTGAGGTCGAGCTCGAGGACGGGTTCGAGAACATGGGCGCCCAGCTGGTGAAGGAGGTCGCCACCAAGACCAACGACGTGGCCGGCGACGGGACCACCACGGCCACGGTCCTGGCCCAGGCCCTCATCCACGAGGGGCTGCGCAACGTGGCCGCCGGGGCCAGCCCCATGTCCCTCAAGCGGGGCATGGAGAAGGCCGTGGCCACCGTGGTCGAGGCGGTGAAGGACCAGGCCAAGGACATCGACTCCAAGAACGAGATCGCCCAGGTCGCCTCCATCTCCGCCGCCGACACCTCCATCGGGGAGGTCCTGGCCGAGGCCATCGACAAGGTCGGCAAGGACGGCACGGTGACGGTCGAGGAGTCGAACACCTTCGGCCTCGAGCTCGAGTTCACCGAGGGCATGCAGTTCGACAAGGGCTTCCTGTCGCCGTACTTCGTGACCGACCCCGAGCGCCAGGAGGCCGTCCTCGACGAGCCCTACCTGCTCATCGCCAACCAGAAGGTGAGCGCCGTGCACGACCTCGTGCCCGTGCTCGAGAAGGTGATGCAGACGGGCAAGCCCCTGCTCGTGATCGCCGAGGACGTGGAGGGCGAGGCCCTCGCCACCCTCGTCGTCAACAAGATCCGGGGCACCTTCGTGTCGGTGGCCACCAAGGCCCCGGGCTTCGGTGAGCGCCGCAAGGCCATGCTCCAGGACATGGCCGTCCTGACCGGCGGCCAGGTCATCTCCGAGGAGGTGGGGCTCAAGCTCGAGAACACCACCCTCGACCTCCTCGGCAAGGCCCGGCGCGTCATCATCACCAAGGACGACACCACCATCGTCGAGGGGGCCGGAGCCGAGGCCGACGTGAAGGGCCGGATCGCCCAGATCAAGCGGGAGATCGAGGACACCGACTCCGACTGGGACCGGGAGAAGCTCCAGGAGCGCCTGGCCAAGCTGGCCGGCGGCGTGGCCGTCGTCCAGGTCGGGGCCGCCACCGAGGTCGAGCTCAAGGAGAAGAAGCACCGCATCGAGGACGCCTTGTCGGCCACCCGGGCCGCCATCGAGGAGGGGATCGTGGCCGGGGGCGGCACGGCGCTGCTGCGCAGCCGCCCGGCGGTCGAGAAGCTCGTGTCCTCCCTCGACGGCGACGAGGCCACCGGGGCCCGCATCGTGGCCGGGGCGCTCGGCGAGCCGCTCAGGTGGATCGCCATCAACGCCGGCCTCGAGGGTGCCGTCACCGTCCGCCAGGTCGAGGCGGAGAGCGGCTCGAGCGGCCTCAACGCCGTGAGCGGCAACGTCGAGGACCTGATCAAGGCCGGCATCATCGACCCGGCCAAGGTCACCCGCTCGGCGCTCCAGAACGCCGCCTCGGTGGCGGGGCTGCTGCTCACCACCGAGGCCCTCGTGGCCGACAAGCCCGAGAAGAAGGACCCGGCCGCCGCCGCCGCCGCCATGGGCGGCATGGGTGGCATGGGTGGGATGGGCATGATGTGACGAGCCGGGCCGCTCCCCGTCCCGGGCGCGGCGACAGCTCGTAGGCTTCCGTACGCGGCCGGGTCCTCGGACCCGGCCGTGGCGCGTCCGGCCCACTCCTACACTCCACCTCCGGTGCCCCCCGCCCCCCGCCGACAGGTCATCCCCCGGCCCCCGTCGTGGCGGCCGGGGGGCCCCGCACCGTGGGCCGTGCTCGCCGAGGGGGAGGGCCGGGGCATCGGCCTCGAGCGGGTCCGCAAGGTCGTCGAGGCCCACCACCTGGCGCTCTCGGGCCGGGAGCGGGTGACCTTCGACGGCTTCCCCGACCCCGGCGCCCCTTCGGCGGTGCTCGTGCCCGTCTTCGAGGAGGCGGGGGAGGCCCGGGTCGTGCTCACCCGCCGGGCCGCCCACCTGCGGACCCACACCGGGGAGGTGAGCTTCCCGGGGGGCCGGCTCGAGCCCGGCGAGCCCCCCGAGGCCGGGGCCCGCCGCGAGGCGTGCGAGGAGGTCGGGCTCGACCCCTCCTCGGTGACCGTGGTCGGCGAGCTGTCGCCGCTCGCCACCTTCTCCTCCGGCAGCCGGATCACCCCGGTGGTGGGCCTGCTCCCGGGGCGGCCGGCCCTCGTGGCCAACCCGGCCGAGGTCGAGCACCTCTTCGACGTGGCCCTCGCCGAGCTCGCCGTCGAGGGGGTGTTCCGGGAGGAGTGGTGGCAGGTGCCGGGGAGACCGCAGCTGTCCACCATGGACGCCGAGGGGTGGTTCCCGGTGTGGTTCTTCGAGCTGCCCGACGACACCGTCTGGGGCGCCACCGCCCGGATGCTCGTGGAGCTGCTCCGCCTCGTCCTCGACGTCTGACCAGGTCACCGACGGCGGGCGCCGACGCCCGGTCCGGAGGGCCCCGGCAGGTATCGTGAACGGATACCCAGGGGCGACGTCGACGGCACGGGCAGGAGGCAGCCAGGTGGCTGAGATCGAGATCGGCATCTACAAGTCGGGCCGCCGGGCCTACGGGTTCGACGACATCGCCATCGTGCCGAGCCGCCGGACCCGCGACCCCGAGGACGTGGACATCTCCTGGGAGATCGACGCCTTCCGCTTCGAGCTCCCCCTCATGGCCGCCGCCATGGACGGCGTGGTGAGCCCCCGGACCGCCGTCGAGGTGGGACGCCTCGGCGGCCTGGCCGTGCTCAACCTCGAGGGCCTCTGGACCCGCTACGAGGACCCCGAGTCGCTCTTCGAGGAGATCGCCTCCCTCGACGACGACAAGGCCACGGCCCGGATGCAGCAGATGTACCTCGAGCCGGTGAAGCCCGAGCTCGTGACCGAGCGGATCCGCCACGTCAAGGCCGCCGGCGTCGTCTCCTGCGCCTCGGTCACCCCCCAGAAGACCGAGGCGCTCACCCCGGCCATCCTGGCCGGGGAGCTCGACATGCTCGTCATCCAGGGCACCGTCGTCTCCGCCGAACACGTGTCGAAGACGTCGGAGCCGCTCAACCTGAAGCGCTTCATCCGGGAGTTCGACATCCCCGTCATCGTGGGCGGCTGCGCCTCCTACCAGGCGGCCCTCCATCTCATGCGCACCGGGGCCGTGGGGGTCCTCGTGGGGGTGGGGCCGGGCAACGCCTGCACCACCCGGGGGGTCCTCGGCCTCGGCGTCCCGCAGGCCACCGCCATCGCCGACGTGGCCGGGGCCCGGATGCGCCATCTCGACGAGACGGGCGTGTACGTCCACGTCATCGCCGACGGCGGCATGAGCCGGGGCGGCGACATCGCCAAGGCCATCGTCTGCGGGGCCGACGCCGTGATGCTCGGCTCCCCGCTCTCCTCGGCCGAGGAGGCCCCCTGCCGGGGCTTCCACTGGGGGATGGCCACCTTCCACCCCACCCTCCCCCGGGGCACCCGGGTGCGGACCTCGGTGCGGGGGTCGCTCAAGGAGATCCTCCTCGGGCCGGCCCACGAGAACGACGGCCGCATGAACCTCTTCGGCGCCCTCCGCACCTCCATGGCCACCACCGGCTACCAGTCGGTGAAGGAATTCCAGAAGGCCGAGGTGATGGTGGCGCCCGCACTGCAGACCGAGGGCAAGGCCCTGCAGCGCACCCAGGGTGTCGGAATGGGCCACTGACGGCCCGTCCCGCCCGCCTGCGCAGCACCTTCCCTCTTCCCGTACTGGAGCACCCGCGGTGACCACGCCGCTGCACCACTTCGGCGGCCTCGGCGCCTTCGAGGGCGACGAGCTGGCCGACGACCCGCTGCCGGCACCGGCGCGCCCCGACGACGCGGCCGCCGCCAGGCCCGGCGACGGTGCCGAGGCACCGCCGCCCGATGCCCCCCCACGCCGGCGGCGCCCGGCGTGGATGGACGACCTCCCCGCCCCCGACTCGCTCCTCGAGCACCTGAACGGCCCCCAGCGCCGCGCCGTCGAGCACCGGGGCTCGCCGCTGCTCGTGGTGGCCGGGGCCGGCTCGGGCAAGACGAGGGTTCTCACCCACCGGGTGGCCCACCTCATCGCCACCGGCGACGCCACGCCCTGGCAGGTGCTCGCCATCACCTTCACCAACAAGGCCGCCGACGAGATGCGCGAGCGGCTGATCGGCCTCGTGGGGCCGGTGGCCGAGAAGATGTGGGTCTCCACCTTCCACGCCGCCTGCGTGCGGATCCTCCGCAGCCACGCCGAGCGCCTCGGCTACCGCAAGTCCTTCACCATCTACGACGACGGCGACTCCCGGCGGCTGATCGAGCAGATCGCCCGGGAGATGAACATCGACACGAAGAAGATCCCGCCCCGGGGCATCCAGGCCGCCATCTCGGGGGCCAAGGCCGAGCTGGCCGGCCCCGGCCAGTACCGGGAAGCGGCGGCGGGGATCTTCGAGCGGCGCATCGGGGACGTCTACGCCGAGTACCAGGGCCGCCTGCTGGCCGCCTCGGCCATGGACTTCGACGACCTGCTGGTGAACGTCGTGCGGCTCTTCCGGGAGCACCCCGACGTCCTCCGGGGCTACCGTGAGCGGTTCGCCCACGTTCTCGTCGACGAGTACCAGGACACCAACCGGGCCCAGAACGAGATCGTCCTGCTCCTCGGGGCCGAACACGGCAACGTCTGCGTGGTGGGCGACAGCGATCAATGCCTACCCCCCGAGAGTCTGGTGGCGACACCGAGCGGCTCCGTGCCGATCGAGGCCGTTCGCGTGGGAGATACCGTGCTCGGCACGGCCGGCAGTGCCGAGGGGGCCGTGGGCACGGTGGTGCACCGCCGCAAGGGGTGGTACAGCGGGCCCCTCGTGACGGTCGAAGCCGGCGGCCACCGACTCAGCGGGACGCCCCATCACATCGTCCTGTGCGACCCCGACACCGATCCGGGGAAGCACTTGGTCTACCTGATGCGCAGGATCGACCGCGGTTTTCGCATTGGCCGGACCAAGAGCATCCGAAAGGACAGACGAGGCGACCAGCTCCCGGGTTACCGGGTGCGCATGGTCCAGGAGCATGGCGACATGCTGTGGATCCTCCGCGTGTGCGACTCCCTCGAAGAGGCTGCCTACTGGGAGGCGTGGTTCGCCGCCACCTAC
>JAGWNV010000124.1 GCA_028872975.1 Acidobacteriota bacterium | reverse complement strand
GGGGGCCCGGCCCGGCGGTACGGTCGACGGCTGCCGATGTCCACCGTCACCCTCCACGGGCTCCTGACGGCGTGGCGGACCGAGGTGCCGAGCTGGATCTCCCTCGCCGTCGAGCTGGCCCTCGCCGCCTGGTACCTGGGGTCGGCGCGCCGGCTCGGGCGCCGGGGCCGGCGGTGGTCGGGCTGGCGGACGGCGGCCTTCCTCGGCGCCGTGGCGCTCGTGGTCGTCGCCGCCCAGAGCGGGCTGGCCTCCTACGACGACTCCGACTTCACCGCCCACGTCGTCCAGCACCTGCTGCTCATGAACTTCGCCCCCATCCTCTTCGCCTTGTCCGCACCCACGACCCTGGCGCTCCAGGCGTCGTCACGGCGGACCCAGCGGGGGCTGCTCAAGGTGCTGCACCACCCGGTGGCGGCGGCGGCCACGCATCCCGCCGTGGTGGCGACCCTCTCCTACGCCACGATGCTCGTCTATTTCCTCACCCCCCTCTACCGGCTGTCGATCGAGCACCCCCTGCTGCACGATCTCGCCCACCTGCACTTCCTCGCCTCGGGGTGCCTCTTCTGGTGGGCCGTCGTCGGCCTCGACCCCTCGCGCTGGCGGTTGTCGCACGCCCAGCGGCTCGCCCTGCTCGGCGCCGGCATCCCGGTGACGGCCATCTTGGGCCTGGCCCTCACCGGCGCCCGGACGTCGGTGGCCCCGCTCGCCCACACCGTCGCCGACACCCATGCCGGCGGGGCCGTCCTGTGGGTGTCGGGGGAGCTCACCACCCTCGTGGCCATGGCCATCGTGGTCGGGCAGTGGCTGGCCTACGAAGAGCGGAGAGCCGAGCGGGCCGACCGGCTCCTCGACGCCCAGGGGGCGCCGGATGCCGTGGCCGACCTGCGATGACACCGTCGCCGCGTCGGCGTGTGGTACTGCTATGGGCACCAGAGAAAGGAGGTGGTCCAACTGCATAGTCAACGATTCGGGACCCTGGAGGTGGCTGGCCGCTGAGGCGGCAGCTGGACCACCTGGCGAATCCCAGCCAGTTACCCGCCGGAACCACCAGCCGGGCTTCGTCCCACCCGGCGCAGTACGGGGGATCCGGTGCCTTTTTCCAGTGAAGGACGATGACGGGGGGCGCCCTCAGGGGCGCCCCCCGTCGCGCCCGGGCGCCGGTGGGCCCTCGAGCCGGGCCAGGGCGTCCCTGGTGGCGGGGCCGAGCCAGGGCCGGAGCAGCTCCTGCTCGGCGGGGGAGAGGCTGTCGAGGAAGGCCCAGCCCACGAGTTCCTCGGCGTCGGGCGAGTCGGCCGCCACCTCCTCCACGCCGCCCAGGACCCGGAGGAGGACGGGGCGGAGGTCCGCCAGCCGCCCGGCCAGGTCGGCGGTGAAGTCGGCGAGCTCCCCGAAGGTGGCGACCGCCCCGGGATCGCCGTCGGCGGCCTCCACCATGGCCAGGTAGCGGGGGGCGAATTCGGGCACGTGGCGCAGGATCGTGGCCACCTCGGGCTCGGTCATGGAAATGAAAGATAACGAAACAGCATGAGACGGACAAGAGCGTGGCGTGCGGGCATGACTATGCAGAATGTCGTATAGTGATGCAATGCAGGTAGGCATCCTCGGGGCGTCGGGCTTCGCCGGCGCCGAGCTCTTGCGGCTCTGCGCCGGGCATCCGGAGCTCGAGGTGGCGGTGGCGGGCGGGGAGAGCCAGGCGGGCAGGGCGGTGGGCGACCTCTATCCGTCCCTGCGGGCCGTCTATCCCGATCTCGTCCTGGCCGCCGCCGGTCCGGCCGACCTGGCCGGCCTCGACGTCGTCTTCCTGGCCCTCCCGCACGGGGCCTCCCAGGAGGTCGTCCCGGCCCTCGCCGAGGGCGGCCACCGGCTCGTCGTCGACCTCTCCGCCGACTTCCGGCTGGGGGACGCGGCGACCTACGAGGAGTGGTACGGGCTGGCCCACGGGGCGCCCGAGCTCCTCGGCCGGTTCGTCTACGGGATCCCCGAGCTCTTCGGCGAGCGCCTCCCGGGTGCAGCGTTCGTCGCCGCCCCGGGGTGCTACCCGACGGCCGCCGCCCTGGCGCTGGCGCCGCTCGTCGGGGCCGGGCTCGTCGAGACGACCGGCGTCGTCGTCGACGCCGCCAGCGGGGTCTCGGGGGCGGGACGGTCGCCCAAGGAGACGACGCACTTCAACGCCGTGGACGAGGACTTCAGCGCCTACGGGCTCCTGCGCCACCGGCACACTCCGGAGATGGAGCAGGCCATCGGCGCCCAGGTCCTCTTCACCCCGCATCTGGCGCCGATGAACCGGGGCATCCTCGCCACCTGCTACGCCCGGCCGGCGGGGCGCGTCGTGCAGGCGGCCGTGCTGGAGACACTGGCCGAGGCCTACGCCGGACGTCGCTTCGTGTCGGTCTCCGAGGCCTCGCCCTCGACCAAAGCCACCCTCGGGTCCAACAGCGCCCAGATCACGGCCCGGGTCGACGAGCGGACCGGCTGGGTGGTCGCCATCTGCGCCCTCGACAACCTCGGCAAGGGCGCCTCGGGCCAGGCCGTCCAGTGCGCCAACCTGGCGCTCGGCTTCGACGAGGCGGCCGGGCTGAGCGTGGCCGGGGTCTACCCGTGAGCGTCACGGCCCCCCGAGGGTTCGTGGCGGCCGGGGCGGCGTGCGGGATCAAGGCCTCGGGCGCCCTCGACCTCGCCCTCGTGGCCACCGAGGACGCCGTCGCCGTCCCGGCGGCGGGGGTCTTCACGAGCAACCGGGCGGCGGCGGCGCCGGTGCTCGTGAGCCGGGCCCATCTGGCCGCCACCGGCGGGCGGGCCGCTGCCGTCGTGCTCTCGAGCGGGAACGCCAACGCCGCCACCGGGGACCCCGGCCGGGCCGACGCCGAGCGGATGTGCCGGCTCGTGGGCGACGACCTCGGGAGCGCCAGCGAGGAGGTGCTCGTGTGCTCGACCGGCCTCATCGGGATCCCCCTTCCCATGGGCCCCGTGGCACAGGGCATCCCGGGGCTGGTGGCGGCCCGGGCCGGCGGCCGGGAGGCGGCGGTGGCGGCGGCGAGCGCCATCATGACGACCGACACCGTCCGCAAGGAGGCCGTGGTGGTGGGCGACGGGTTCACCGTGGGAGCCATGGCCAAGGGGGCGGCCATGCTCGCCCCCGACATGGCCACCATGCTGGCCGTGCTCACCACCGACGCCGTCTGCGCCGGGGCCGCGCTGGGGACGGCCCTGGCCCGGGCCGTGACAGGGTCGTTCAACACCCTCACCGTGGACGGGTGCACCTCGACGAACGACACCGTGCTCGTGCTGGCCGGCGGGGGGTCGGGCACGTCGCCCTCGACCGAGGCGCTGGGCGAGGCCCTCGGCGAGGCGTGCCGGCAGCTCGCCGAGGCCATGGCCGCCGACGCCGAAGGGGGCACCAAGGTCTTCCGGGTGGTGGTGACCGGCGCCGGGTCCGACGAGGAGGCCCACGCGGCGGCGAGGAGGGTGGCGGGGTCGATGCTCGTCAAGTGCTCGGTGAACGGCGAGGACCCCTACTGGGGCCGGGTGATGAGCGAGCTCGGCTCGGCGGGGGTCGGCTTCGAGGCCGACCGGGTGGCGATCTCCTACGGCGACGTCTGCGTGTGCCGCCACGGCGTCTCCGCCGCCCACGACGCCGCCGCCGTCGCCGCCCACATGGCCGGGGCCCACGTGGAGATCCGTGGCGACCTCGGGCTCGGCGGGGGGACCGGCGCCGTGCTCGGCACCGACCTCGGCCACGGCTACATCGACGAGAACAGGACGACGTCGTGACGGCGCCAGCCGGCACCCCGGCCGGTGAGGCCACGGTGGCCGAGGCGACGGTCAAGGCGGCCGTCCTCGTGGAGGCCCTGCCCTACATCCTGCGGTTCTGGGAGCGGGTGGTGGTCGTCAAGTACGGCGGCAACGCCCTGGCCGGCGGGGGCGCCGAGGAGGAGGCGGCCGCCCTCGCCTCCTTCGCCCAGGACATCGTCCTCATGCGGTCGGTGGGGATGCTGCCGGTGGTCGTCCACGGCGGAGGGCCGCAGATCGGGGAGCTCCTCGCCCGCCTCGGCAAGGAGACCGAGTTCCGAGACGGGATGCGGGTCACCGACGCCGAGACCCTCGACGTCGTCCGGATGGTCCTCGTGGGAAAGGTGAACCGCGACATCGTCTCGGCGGTGAACGTCCACGGGTCGCTCGCCGTCGGGCTCTCCGGCGAGGACGCCAAGCTCATCAGCGCCGTGCCCCGGGACGCCGAGCTCGGCTTCGTGGGCGACGTCGAGGTGGTGGCGCCGGAGATCCTCGAGCGGCTCCTCGCCCAGGGGCTGATCCCGGTGGTTGCCACCATCGGCACCGACGACGCCGGGCAGGCCTACAACATCAACGCCGACGCCGTGGCGGGCGCGGTGGCGGCCGCCTTGGGAGCCGAGAAGCTCGTCTTCCTCACCGACGTGAGCGGCATCCGGTCCGAACCGGCCGACCCCGCCAGCCTGCTCCGGACCGTCTCGGCCGCCGATCTCGAGGCAATGGTGGCGGCGGGGACGGCGGCGGGGGGCATGGTGCCCAAGGCGGAGGCCTGCATCCGGGCCGTCCGGGGCGGGGTCCGGCGGGCGCACGTCCTCGACGGCCGGGTCCCCCACGCGCTGCTGCTCGAGGTCTTCACCGACGAGGGGGTCGGGACCATGGTGGGCGAGGACCTCGTCACCGCCGGCCGGCCCGCCGAGGAGCCGGCGCCGTGAGCGAGGCCGTCACCGTGACCGGGGGGGTGGACCGCAGCGCCCTCATGCACACCTACGCCGATCCCCCCGTCACCTTCGTCCGGGGCGAGGGGTCGTGGCTGTGGGACACCGACGGCAGGCGGTATCTCGACTTCCTCTCCGGCCTGGCCGTCACGTCGTTGGGCCACGCCCATCCCGCCGTGACGCGGGCCGTGGCCGAGCAGGCGGCCACCCTCGTGCACGTCTCGAACCTCTTCGGCAACGTCGTCGCCCCCGAGGTGGCCTCCACCATCGACCGGCTCGTCGGGGGCGGCCGAGTGCGGGCGGGGGGACAGGTGTTCTTCGCCAACTCCGGCGCCGAGGCCAACGAGTGCGCCATCAAGCTGGCCCGCAAGTGGGGTGGGCCGGGACGCCACGTGGTGGTCTCCACCTGGGAGGCGTTCCACGGCCGGACCCTGGCCACCCTGCACGCCACCGGGCAGCGGGCCAAGCACGCGCCCTTCGCGCCCATGCCCGAGGGGTTCGTGCACGTCCCCTACGACGACCTCGAGGCCCTGGACCGGGCCGCCGCCGACGGGGCGGTGGCCGCCGTGCTCGTCGAGCCGCTCCAGGGCGAGGCCGGCGTGGTGGAGCCCTCCTCGGACTACCTCCGGGGCCTGCGGGGGATCTGCGACGACCGGGGTGTGCTCCTCGTGGCCGACGAGATCCAGACGGGCCTGGGCCGGACGGGGAGCTGGTTCTGCTTCCAGCAGTCCGGCATCGAGCCCGACGTCGTCACCATGGCCAAGGCCCTCGGCAACGGCATGCCCATCGGGGCCTGCTGGGCGCGCGCCGAGGTGGCGGCGGCCTTCGGGCCCGGCGACCACGCCACCACCTTCGGGGGCCAGCCTCTCGCCGCCTCGGCGGCGCGGGCCACCTTGGCGGTGATGGAGGCCGAGGACGTGCCGGGCCGGGCGGGGCGGGCCGGGGCCCGGCTGCGGGCCGGCCTGGGAGCGGTGGCGGGAGTGCGGGGGGTGCGGGGCCGAGGCCTGCTCCTCGGCGTCGAGGTCGCCGAGGGGACGTCCCCGGCGGTGGTGGCCGAGGCCCTCGCCCTCGGGCTCGTGGCCAACGCCCCCCGGCCCGACACGGTGCGGCTCGCCCCGTCGCTGCTCGTGACCGAGGAGGAGGTCGACGAGGGGGTGGCCATCCTCGCCGCCGCCCTCGACCGGGCCGGGGTGCCGGGATGACGCGCCACGTCCTCGACGTCGACGACCTGTCGTGCGGGGAGCTCGAGGAGGTCCTCGCCCTCGCCGCCGCCCCCGCCGGCGCACACGGGGACCTGCTCGGAGGCAGGGGCGTGGCGCTCGTGTTCGAGAAGCCCTCGGCCCGGACCCGGAGCTCGGCGGAACTGGCCGTGGTGGCCCTCGGCGGTCATCCCGTCTACGTCCAGGGCACAGAGGTCGGGATCGACGTCCGGGAGACGGCCGAGGACGTGGCCCGGACCCTCGCCTGCTACCACGCCGCCATCTGTGCCCGGGTGCTCGACCACGAGACCCTCGTGCGGATGTCGGCGGCCGTCGACGCCGGCGGGGGGCGCCGGTGGCCCGGCCCCGACGACGGGATCGGGACCGCGGCGGTGCCGGTCGTGAACCTCCTGTCCGACGCCGCCCATCCCTGCCAGGCCCTCGCCGACCTGCTCACGTTGCGGCAGCTCCTCGGGGACCTCGGGGGGCGGACGCTCTGCTACGTGGGGGACGCCAACAACGTGTGGCGGTCCCTGGCCAAGGCCGCCGCCATGGTCGGGATGCGGATGCGCACGGCCTCGCCCGAGGGCTACAGCCCCGGGCCCGAGGACCTCGCCGCCCTGGGCCGGCTCGGGGCCGACGTCGAGATCGGCCACGACCCGGTCGAGTCGGCCACCGGCGCCGACGCCCTCTACACCGACGTGTGGACGTCGATGGGCCAGGAGGAGGAGGCCACGCTGCGCCGGGCCGCCTTCGACGGCTTCGGCATCGACGACCGGCTCCTCGCCGCCGCCGCGCCGGGAGCGGCGGTGCTGCACTGCCTGCCGGCGAGACGGGGGGAGGAGATCTCCGCCGAGGTCCTCGAGAGCCCCCGGAGCGCGGTCTGGCGGCAGGCGGCCAACCGGCTCCACGCCATGCGGGGACTGCTGGGCTGGCTCCTCGGCGCCGGCGGGGGAGTGGGGGAGGCCGCCTCGTGAACGGCCGGGCCGGGAAGACCCAGCGCCGGCACCGGATCACCCGGCTGCTCGAGTCCCACGCCGTGACGAGCCAGGCCCAGCTGGTGGAGCTCCTCTCTGCCGAGGGGCTCGAGGCCACCCAGACCACCGTGTCCCGGGACCTCGAGGAGCTCGGGGCGGTGAAGGTGCGGGTCCCGGGCGGGGAGACCGTCTATGCCCTCCCCGAGCTGCCGGTGCGGCAGGTGGCGCCCGAGGACCACCTGCGACGGGTCCTCGGGGAGTGGGTGGCCGAGGTCGCCCACTCCGGCAACCTGGTGGTCCTGCGGACGCCACCCGGCTCGGCCCACGTGGTGGGCTCGGCCATCGACCGCAGCGGGTTCCCCGGCGTGGTGGGGACGGTGGCGGGCGACGACACCGTCCTCGTCGTCGCCGCCGAGGACGTGGGCGGCGCCGGGCTGGCGGGGCGGCTCACGGAGGTGGCGGGCATGGACGGCGATCGGCGATCCTCGTGAACGAGAACGGAGCGCGGTGATGGCGAAGCGGGTGGTCCTGGCCTACAGCGGTGGGCTCGACACGTCGGTGGCGGTGCGGTGGCTCCAGGAGGAGCTCGGC
>JAGWNV010000123.1 GCA_028872975.1 Acidobacteriota bacterium | reverse complement strand
GCATTGCCGTCCCACATGACCACGAGGGGCGACGCCGCGAATCCCAGGAGCAAGAGCGTAATGAGCGGTTTGCGCCACGAGTTGCTCACGAGCCGAGAAGCGGTGTACGCGAGGAACGCCCAGGTGAGCGCGCCGATCACGCCTTGAGCGATCCCGTAGCCTGCGTACCCGCCGGTCAGCTTCATGAGAACCGGGGTGAGCGGGGCCCGCTGTCCTGCCCATAGCTGTGCACTCAACCAGGGACTTGCTGCAAGGGCCTTGTAGGCTTCGCTGTCCTGCCACACGCCAGGGCCATGGGCGACAACCGCCGCAATCCGGTATCCGACGAATGCCAGGAAGCAGGGAACCTGGAGGAGGACCCACAGGCTTGAGCGTCTGCCCGGGTTCCACGTCATCCCCCCGCTCCAGCCTGAGTGTTCTGCCGACTCATCATTGCCCTGTCCGCGAACACGCCTCGGTTCGTTCGTTTCGTGGAGGTGGCGGGAATCGAACCCGCGTCCTCCGGGTTCTCAGTGGGCCTTCTCCGAGCGCAGCCGGTGGCTTCGTCTCGGGCTCCCCGCCGCCACCGGCGACCTCGGGGTGCCCCAGCCGATCTTTGGTGTCCCCGGCGGCCAATCGGCGGAACCGCTCGGGTGAGCCCTACTGGATGACGCCCGTGACCGGCCCGTAGGGCTGAGACCGGACGGACGGGCTACTTGTTAAGCAGCCAGCGCGAGCTGAGGCTCGGCGTTTGGTTTGTTTCCCGGCTCTTTCACGTGGCTCCGGGGACCACGGCTCGCTTCTCCCACCTCGACGACCGGAGTCGAAGCCAATCACCCCCTTGTGTGGTTGCCCCACGATCCTACCCGGCGGTCACTCGTACTCCCGCCGGCTGCCGCGGGCCGGGGTCCGCCCCGACGCCCGGGCCGCTTCCCGGGCCGCCTCCCGGTCGGCGTCCCGGCTGGCGATGGCGTGGCGCTTGTCGTAGAGGCGCCGGCCCTTGGCCAGGGCCAGCTCCACCTTGGCCCGGCCCTCCTTGAAGTAGATGGAGAGGGGCACGAGGGTGAGTGACTGCTGCTGGGTCCGGCCCGTCAGCTCGTCGATCTGCTCCCGGTGCAGGAGGAGCTTGCGGGCCCGGTCGGGGTCGTGGGCGCCGAAGCCCGAGGAGTGCTCGTAGGGGGGGATGTGGACGCCGACGAGCCAGGCCTCGCCGCGGTCGATCCGGGCATAGGCGTCCTGGAGGGACACCCGGCCCGCCCGCAGGGACTTCACCTCGCTGCCCTGGAGGGCGATGCCGCACTCGAAGGTCTCGAGGACGTCGTAGTCGTGTCGGGCCCGGCGGTTGCGGGCCACCTGCCGGTAGCCGTCGGCCGGCGTTTCACGCGTCCTCGGACCCCGTCGCCCGGGCCCTTTCGCCGCTGCCATTCGCCGAGGGTACCGGGAGGGGGCCGGTAGCCTCTGCCGCCGTGCTCCGCCTGCCCGCCCACCTCCAGGCGCAGATCGTCGCCCACTGTCTGGCCGGCCTCCCCGACGAGGCCTGCGGGCTGCTTGCGGCGCGGCCCGGGGAGGACCTCGTCGAGCGGTGCTACCCGACGGCCAACGCGGCGGCCTCGGCCAAGCTCTACACCGTCGACCCCCGGGACCACCTGCGCGCCGACCGGGACGCCGAAGGAGCGGGACTCGAGATCGTGGGCGTCTTCCACTCCCACACCCACACCGACGCCTACCCCTCGCCGACCGACGTGGCCCAGGCGCCCGATCCGTCCTGGCACTACGTCATCGTCTCCCTCCGCCAGGCCCTCCCGGCGCTGCGGTCCTACCGGATCGTCGACGGGACGGTCGCCGAAGAGCCGGTCGAGCCGGTCCCCAGGCCCGGCCCCCGGTAGGCCGGGCGTCCGCCGGGCGGCCGGTAGAATACCGACCGGTTTCGTCAACATTCGTGCTCGCCGATGGGCGGCCGGCCGTGCGCCAGCGCCCCAGGGAGGCCCGTTGCCCGAAGTGCGCCTGCCCACCGTCCTCCGTCCCCACGCCGACGGGCGGAGCTCGCTGGTCGTGCCGGGGGCGACCATCGGCGAGGTGCTCCAGCAGCTCGTGGCCGGCCACCCGGGCATGGCCGGGCAGGTGCTCACCGACGACGGCACCCTGCACCGGTTCGTGAACGTCTACCTGAACGACGACGACGTCCGCTACCTCGACGGGCTGGACACGAAGGTCGCCGACGGCGACACCGTGTCCATCCTGCCGGCGGTGGCCGGCGGCTGACCTCCGAAGCCCTCCGGTCCCCATGGCCGTCGTCCAGAGCGTGCTCGATCTCATCGGCGAGACGCCGATGGTCGACGTGAGCAGCCTGAGCCCGAACCCCGACGTCCGGATCCTCGTCAAGCTCGAGGGCCAGAACCCCGGCGGGTCGGTCAAGGACCGGATCGCCCTGGCCATGATCGAGGCCGCCGAGAAGGAGGGCGGGCTCGAGCCCGGGGCGGTGCTCCTCGAGCCCTCGTCGGGGAACACCGGGATCGGGATGGCCATGGTGGCCCGGGTGAAGGGCTACCGGCTCAAGGTGGTCCTCCCCGCCAACGTCTCGGTGGAGCGCCGCCAGCTCCTCGAGGTGTGGGGGGCCGAGATCATCGAGTCACCGGGCGCCGAGGGCTCCAACGGGGCCGTCCAGATGGCCAGGCGGATCGCCGCGGAGCATCCCGAGTGGGTCTTCCTCTACCAGTACGCCAACCTCGCCAACCCCCGGGCCCACTACGAGGGGACCGGTCCGGAGATCTGGCGCGACTGCCCCGAGGTCACCCACTTCGTGGCCGGCCTGGGGACCTCGGGGACCCTCCTCGGAGTGGGCCGGTACCTGAAGGAGCGCAACCCCTCGGTCCAGGTCTGGGCGGTCGAGCCGCCGGCGGGGGAGATGGTGGACGGGTTGCGGAACCTCGACGAGGGCTACATCCCGCCCATCTTCACCGACCTCGGCGGGGCGGCCCTGCTCGACCGCAAGACCATGGTCGGGCCGCGGCTCTCGATCGAGTGGACCCGGCGGCTGGCCGAGGTGGGGATCTTCGCCGGCATCTCCTCGGGGGCGGCCATGGCCGGCGCCGCCAAGTGCGCGGCCGCCGTCGACGGCGGGGTGGTGGTGGTCGTCTCCGCCGACGGGGGCTGGAAGTACCTGTCCACGGGCGCCTGGACCGACGACATCGACGAGGTCACCGAGCGGGCCCGGCGGACCATCTACTTCTGAGCCCGCTCCCTCTGGTACTGCTGTCGCCGTGAAGCGCCGCCGCGTCAAGGTCCAGGCACTCCCCGAGCACCTCGTGCGCAGCGAGACCTGGCACGGGTTGCGCCAGGGGGACCCGGTGGAGATCGCCGGCCCCTCGGTGCGGGGCGCCAGCTGGCGGTTCCAGGCCCACGTCCGCAACACCCGCAACGGCGCCGAGTCGGTGGAGGTGGTGGGAGGCGGCCCCGGCGAGCACCACGTGCGGTCCTTCCTCCCCGACCAGGTGTTCCCCCTCGGCGGCCGCCGGCGCGGCGGCCCCTCGCTGGCCGAGGCCCCCCAGCTCCCCCTCGGGTGACCGCCCGGGTCGTCCCCTCGGCGTAGCCTGCGATGGTGGACGGCCGGCCCATCGGCATGTTCGACAGCGGCTTCGGCGGCCTCAGCGTGGCCCGGGCCCTGATCGACCTGAACCCCGCCGAGGACCTCGTCTACGTGGGCGACACCGGCCGGTACCCCTATGGGCCCCGGCCCCTCGACGAGGTCCGGGCCTTCGCCGTGCAGATCTCGCGCTGGCTCGTCGACGAGCACGACGTGAAGCTCGTGGTGGTCGCCTGCAACACGGCGTCGGCGGCGGCCCTCGGGACCTTGCGGCGGCTCCTGCCCGTACCCGTCGTGGGGGTGATCGATCCCGGTGCCCGGGCCGCCGCCAAGGCGACGCGCAACCGGCGGGTGGGGGTGATCGGGACGGTCGGGACCGTCGCCTCGGGCGCCTACCAGCACGCCATCGCCGCCCTGCCCGTGCCCATCGAGCTCGTCTGCGGTGCCTGCCCGGGGTTCGTGGAGTTCGTCGAGCGGGGCGAGACCAGGTCGGACCAGGTGACGGTGCTGGCCGAGCGCCTCCTCGCCCCCCTGCGCGACGCAGGCATCGACACCCTGCTCCTCGGCTGCACGCACTACCCATTCCTGGCCCGGACCATCGCCGACGTCGTGGGCCGCGACGTCGTCCTCGTGTCCTCGGCCGACGAGACGGCCTTCGAGGTGCGCGAGGTCCTCGCCCGCCACGGGCTCGGCCGGGCTGCGCCGGCGCCCGGTGACGGCGGCGGCGCCTGCCGGTTCTTCTCGTCGGGGGAGGTGGCCTGGTTCCGGGAGGTGGGCAGCCGCCTCTTCGGCGAGGAGCTCGGCGCCGTGGGCGCCGTCTCCTGGCCCGACCCCGCCCCGGTGGAGGACGAGGCGTCGGCCCAGGCCGACCCCGGCGCTGCCTCGGGGTGAGTCCGCTCACCCTCACCGTCTTGGGGTGCGACGGCAGCCATCCCGGCCCCGGCGGCGCCGGCAGCGGGTACCTGGTGCGCCACTGGGACAGCGGGACGGCCCTGTGGGTGGACGCCGGTCCGGGCACCTTCGCCTCCCTCCAGCGGTTCACCGACCCGCTGTCGCTCTCGGGCATCGTCCTCAGCCACCAGCACGACGACCACTGGAGCGACCTCGCCGCCTTCCTCACCGCGGCCCGCTGGACCCTCGGCTTCGACCGCGACCCCCTGCCGGTGCTGGCCGCCCCCGGGATCCGGTCCCGGCTCGTGGAGGAGACCGACGGGCTCCTCGACTGGCGGGAGGTGGGCGACGGCGACGGCGGGCGCATCGGCGGCCTGCGGATGCGGTTCTCGCGCACCGACCACCCGCCGGTGACCCTGGGGATGCGGATCGAGAGCGACCGGGAGGTCCTCGGGTACTCTGCCGACTCCGGCCCGGGCTGGGCGATGAGCGAGCTCGGACCCGACCTCGACCTCGCCCTGTGCGAGGCGACCTACACCCGGGACCACGAGAGCACGGACGCCATCCACATGAGCGGGAGAGAGGCAGGACGGATCGCCCGGGAGGCGGGTGCGCGCCGGCTCGTGGTCACCCACCGGTGGGCCAAGATCCCCGCCGCCGCCGTCCTCCAGGAGGCCGCCGACGCCTTCGCCGGGCCCGTGGGCCAGGCCGAGGTGGGGAGGGGGTTCTCCCTGTGACCGCCGGCGGAGGCCCCGCCGTCGACCCCCGGGCCCTGCGCCGCGACGGGCGGACCCTCGACCTCCTCCGGCCCGTGCGCTTCGACCGGGACTTCACCGAGTTCGCCCCCGGGTCGGTGCTCGTGTCGATGGGCCGCACCAAGGTCCTCTGCACGGCCTCGGTCGAGGACCGGGTCCCGCCGTGGCTGCGGGGCGGGGGCAAGGGGTGGGTCACCGCCGAGTACTCCCTCCTGCCCGGCTCCTCCGCCGAGCGGATCGACCGGGAGGCGGCCAAGGGCAAGCAGTCGGGCCGCACCCAGGAGATCCAGCGGCTCATCGGGCGGTCCCTGCGGGCCGTGACCGATCTCGTCGCCATGGGCGAACTCCAGGTGACCGTGGACTGCGACGTCCTCCAGGCCGACGGGGGCACGAGGACCGCCTCCATCTGCGGCGCCTACGTCGCCCTCCACGACTGCTTCTCCCGGTTGCTGCACAAGGGCCAGCTCCGCGCCCACCCGCTCACCGACGCCTGCGCGGCGGTGTCGGTCGGCGTGGTCGACACGGTGTGCATGCTCGACCTCGACTATTCCGAGGACGCCCGGGCCGAAGTCGACATGAACGTGGTCATGACCGGGTCCGGTCGCTTCGTCGAGGTCCAGGGGACCGCCGAGGGCATGGCCTTCTCCCGGGCCGAGCTCGACGAGCTGCTCGACCTGGCCCAGGCCGGCATCGCCGTGCTCCTCGCCGAGCAGCGGGCCGTGCTGGCCGAGGCGCCACAGCCCCGGTGACGGGGGAGGGCAACGGCGCCGGGGCGCCCCGGTTGCGGTTGGTGCTCGCCACCGCCAACCGGGACAAGGCCGCCGAGATCCTCTCGATCCTCCGCGCCGAGCTCGGTGACGTCGTGGAGCTCCTCGGCCGGCCCGAGGAGCTGTCCGAGGTCGAGGAGACGGGGGAGACCCTCGAGGACAACGCCCGGCTGAAGGCCGTGGCCATCCTCGAGGCGACCGGCGTCGCCGCCGTCGCCGACGACACCGGGCTCGAGGTCGACGCCCTCGGGGGCGCCCCCGGGGTCTACTCGTCGCGCTACGCCGGTGCGCACGCCTCCTATGCCGAGAACGTCGCCAAGCTGCTCGCCGACCTCGAGGAAGCCGGGGCCGAGGGCGCCGAGGCCCGGCGGGCCCGATTCCGGACCGTGGTGGTGGCCAGGTTCCCTGGGGGCCGGGAGGTCGTGGCCGCCGGGGCCGTCGAGGGGTCCATCGCCGCCGAGGCCCGGGGGACAGGCGGGTTCGGCTACGACCCGGTCTTCGTCCCCGACGGCGGCGACGGCCGGAGCTTCGCCGAGATGACCCAGGCCGAGAAGAACACCCGGTCGCACCGGGGGCGGGCCTTCCGGGCCTTCGCCGTGGGTCTGCGCTCCGCCGGGCCCTGACCGGCCGGGAGCCAGAGACGGGTGCCGGCGGGGAGGGAGGGCCGGTCAGCGCAGGCGCCACTCCACCCGCTCGCCCGAGGCGAACCGGCGCTGGCCCTCGTCGAGCGCCTCGGGGTCGTTGCCGAGGCCGACGAAGGCCCACCCCAACCCGAGTGCCTGGGACCGCGACAGCTCGCGGCCGGCCCACAGCGCCCGGAGTGTCCCCTGGACGGCCACGGGGTGGGCCTTGGCGATCTCCCCGGCGGCCCAGCCGGCCCGCTCGCGCAGCTCGCCGGCGGGCACGACCTCGGTGACGAGGCCGATCTCGAGGGCGCGCTGGGCGCTCATCCGCTCGGCGCTGCCGAGGAGGGTGAGGCGGACGAGGTCCCCGAAGGGCATCCGGCCCGACATCTGCAGCGGCTCGAAGGAGGCGGCCATGTTGAAGGTGAGATGGGGGTCGAAGAAGGTGGCGTGCTCGGCGGCGATGATGAAGTCGACCTCGCCGAGCATGTAGAAGGCGCCCCCGGCGGCCATGCCGTTCACCGCCGCGATCACCGGCTTCCAGAGGTCGTTGCTCTTGGGGCCGAGGTTCGAGCCGGGGTCGTCGAACATGAAGGGCGTGGTCCCCGAGCCGATGCGGATCTCGTCGGCGCCGAAGTCCTCGTCGCCAGCCGACCCTTCGGACCGCCGCCGGCGCGCCCCGGGGCCGATGCCCTCGGTGCGGTCGATGCCAGTGCAGAAGGACTTCTCGCCGGCGCCGGTGAGGACGACGACCCGGACCTCGTCGTGACGCCGGAGCCATCTCCACAGGTCGCGTAGCTCTCGCTGCATGGTGGTGTCGAAGGCGTTCATGACCTCGGGCCGGTTGAGGGTCACCCAGGCGACGCCGTCGGCCTCCTCGTAGTCGAGCGTCTCCAGTCG
>JAGWNV010000122.1 GCA_028872975.1 Acidobacteriota bacterium | reverse complement strand
GGTGGCGACGGTCCCGGGCGCGCCGTCGGCCGGGGGCCGGGCCGCCAGCGCACCCCTCATGGGCCGGGAGGCCGAGCCGACGCTCTTCGAGCTCTCCCAGCCCGGCCGGCGGGCCTGGCAGCTGCGCACCACCGCCGTCCCCGAGACGCCCCTCGAGGACCTCGTCCCCGCCCCTCACCGCCGCGACACCCCGGCGCCGCTGGCCGAGGTCTCCGAGCGGGACCTCGTCGCCCACTTCACCCGCCTCAGCCACCGGCAGTTCTCCGTCGACCTCGGGGCCTATCCCCTCGGGTCCTGCACGATGAAGTACAACCCCAAGATCTGCGACGCCGTGGCCGGGCTGCCCGGGCTCGCCAACGTCCATCCCGCCGCCCCGCCCTCGTGCACCCAGGGCTGGCTCGAGCTCCTCGTCGAGCTCGAGGCCGCCCTGTGCGAGATCACCGGCATGGCCGCCGCCACCCTGCAGCCGGCGGCGGGGGCCGCCGGGGAGCTCACCGGGCTCCTCCTCATGCGGGCCTGGCACGAGGCCCAGGGGCGCCAGCGCCGCAAGGTCGTCATCCCCGACTCGGCCCACGGGACGAACCCCGCCTCGGTGACCCTGGGCGGCTACGAGACCGTCACCGTGCCGAGCGACGACCGGGGGTGCGTGGACCTCGCCGCCCTCCGCGCCGTCCTCGACGAGGACGTCGCCGGCATCATGCTCACCAACCCCAACACCCTCGGCCTCTTCGAGGAGCAGATCGTCGAGATCGCCGCCGCCGTCCACGAGGTGGGGGGGCTGCTCTACTACGACGGCGCCAACCTGAACGCCATCCTCGGAGTGGTCCGCCCCGGCGACATGGGCTTCGACATCGTCCACCTGAACCTGCACAAGACCTTCGCCACCCCCCACGGCGGGGGAGGGCCCGGGGCGGGCCCGGTGGCGGTGGCCCCCAGGCTCGCGCCCTTCCTGCCCGGTCCCCGGCCCGTGCGCCTTCCCGGCGGCGACGGAGCCGGCCTGCGCTACGGCTGGGACACCCCCGGGCGGTCGATCGGCCGGATCCACTCCTGGCACGGGAACGCCCTCGTCCTCGCCCGGGCGCTCACCTACATCCTCGTCCACGGCGGCGACGGCCTGCGGCGCGTGGCCGAGCTGGCCGTGCTGAACGCCAACTGGATCCGGGCCAGGCTGTCGGCGACCTACGACGCCCCCTTCGACCGGCCCTGCATGCACGAGTGCGTCCTGTCCGCCTCCACCTTGAAGAAGGCGACCGGCGTCCGTGCCCTCGACGTGGCCAAGCGGCTCCTCGAGGAGGGCTTCCACGCCCCGACCGTCTACTTCCCCCTCATCGTGGAAGAGGCGCTCATGATCGAGCCCACCGAGACCGAGAGCCTCCAGACCCTCGAGGCCCTGGCCGACGCCCTGGAGCGGATCGCCGCCGATGCCGGCCGGCCCGGAGGCGCCGAGAAGGCGGCCGGCGCCCCCCACGCCACCCCGGTCCGCCGGGTGGACGAGGCCCGGGCGGCCCGGACCCTCGTGCCGACCTTCGACGCCCGGCCCTGAGCCAGGCGCCGCCCCTCAGGCGGCGGTCAGGTGGCGGCGGCCGGTGAGGAAGGCGAGGGCATAGAGGACCGCCACCACCACGAGCAGGAACCGGAAGCCGAGGAGCAGCGAGAGGTACTCGAGCACCCCACCCACGATGGCCCCGAGCAGGTTGGCCCCGAAGGCGACCGTCGACGACGAGACGTCGCGGAAGCGCTGGGCGAAGACGAGGTTGGCGAGGAAGACCGGGGCGAAGGCGAGGGCGGTGGCCGCCCCGAAGCGAAGCGGCGCCGACAGCGAGAGCAGCGAGCCCTGGGGGATGACCCAGGCCAGGGCCAGGGCGACGAGCAGTGCGCCGTAGAGGAGCATCGGCCTCGGCAGCCGGACGTGTCGGGCCAGCTCCACGGCCGCGTAGATGCTCACGAGGACGCCGCCGAACACGAGAGCGTTCACGTACCAGGTCGTCCCGAAGAGGAGGGCGAACTGCACGATGTTCTTCGTCTCGAGGAGCATGAAGGCGGCGCCCATCCAGAACAGGTCGACGAAGGGCGCCATGCGCCGCAGCGACCCGCCGGCCACCCGGATGGCGAGGAGCGACCCGGCCAGGACCAGGCCCAGCACCCAGAAGTAGAACGAGGGGATCGACGGGGTGGGCAGGTACGGATAGGGGCGGTTGTCCGACACGGGGACGACGCTGGCGCCCCGGTACGTCGAGGCGCAGTGGGCCGTGGGCCCCGCCGACGACACCGTGAGCACCGCCTGGCGGCGCCCCGCGAGCGGATCGCCCAGCTCGACGCACGGGCTCGAGCCGAAGACCTGGTGCAGCTGGGTGGCGTACCGCCCGAGCAGGAAGGGCTGGTAGTAGTTGTACATGGCGAAGACGCCGCCGGGGGCCAGGTGCGCCTTGGCCGCCTCCATGGCCTCGGTGGTGAGGAGGTAGTTCTCGAGCCCCACCGGCGCCGCCTGTCCGGTGAGGGCCGTGAGGGAGTCGGGCAGGGCGTAGAGGACGAGGGTGTAGCGGCGGGTCGTGTTCTCCACGAAGGCCCGGCCGTCGTCGATGTGGACCGAGACCCGCGGGCTCTCGTAGGCGTGCTCCGGGTTGTACCGCTTGCCGAGGCGCACGAGCTCGGGGTCGATCTCGACGGCGTCGACGTGGCGGGCGCCCTCGGACAGGGCCACGCCCACGTCGTTGCCCGTGCCGGCGCCGATGACGAGGACGCTCCGGAGCTGGGCCCTCGTGATGTGGCGATAGGGGAAGAAGTAGAAGGACTCGATGCGATGGAGCGTCGAGAGGGGGTAGACGGTCTGGAACGGGATGCTGTTCCCGCTCACCACGAGGACGCCCTTCTCGGCAGGGACGGCCGTGATCTTGTAGTAGGGCGACCAGTGGTCGAAGGTCGAGACCGACTCGAAGGCCAGCATGACGACGAGGGCCACGACCCCGAGCCACTGCCACCACCGGCCCCGCCGGCCGAAGAGGGCGACGAGGACCACCGCCACCACCGCTCCCCAGGCGATGGGCGGGAGGCCGACGAACGACAGCGCCGAGAAGGCGACGATCCCGGCGATGCTGCCGATGATGTCGTAGCGGTAGGCGTCGAGGGACCGGAACCGGGCGAAGGTGACGGCCAGCCCCTGGCCGAGCCCGGCCATGACGGCGGTGACCAGCACGAAGATCACCGTCAGGCTGAGCCACTCCGGCAGCGGGTGGCGGCCCGAGGCGCTCTGGAACTCGTGGGGGCCGTGGAGGGCGACGAGCTTCACCGGGAAGGCGAGCACGAAGGCCACGAGTCCCGCCAGCCACAACGGCGTCGTCCGCAGCAGGTCCTGGCCCAGGCGGGCCAGGAGGAAGCCGACGCCGATGCCGAGGAAGCTGGCCAGGAGGACGAAGTTGGTGATGCTCACCAGCTGGACGTCGTTGGCCGCCGTCCACCGGATGAGGGCCAGCTCCACGAAGAGCAGGAGCATGCTGAGGGCGACGAGCCGCCGGGCGCTCCCGACGGGCAAGAGCTCGCGACGGGCGGGGACGGGGAGGCCTTCGAGGTCCGCCTCGCCCGTGCGGACCGTCTCGGTGGCCATCAGGCCGCGCCGGGGGAGAGCACCAGATCTGCCATGCGGGCCACCCTAGAGGGGCTTCGTGGAGCCGACCACCCGGCGCCCGGCGCCGCGGCCCGTTCAGTCGCTCGGGGCCAGGTCCCCCCGCTTGGCCTCGCGCTCGGCCTGGTGGTCGGAGATGGCCTGCATGATGGCACCCCCGACCCTGCCGATGAACTCGGGACGGTGCTCGGCCGCCCAGTCACGCGACGTGATGGGGGCCGGCAGCGAGCCCTGGAACCGCGGCATGACCTCCCGGGCGAAGAGCTCGTAGGAGTGCAGCGTCGCTTCCCGGTCGGCCCACTCGGTGGCCATGAGGAGGAACGTCCCGAACCCTCCCGACTGCTCGACCAGGCGCTCGATCTGGGCGGCGGCCATGTCGGGCGTCCCCACGACGGCGAAGCCGGTGGCCATGAGCTCGTCGACCATCTTGTCGGGATCGAGGGTGTTGGGGGCGAGCGGGAGCGCCGCCACTCGCTCGAAGTAGTCGACCCACTGCACGAGGCCGAAGGCGACGTCGCGCCGGGCCTGCTCCTCGGTCTCGGCGATGTGCATGGGGCCGACGAGGCGCCAGCGCCGCCGGTCGACGGTCGTGCCGAACTCGGCAGCCCGCTCCTCCATGGTCACCCAGTGGGAGCCGAGGACGTCGAAGCCTCCCGCCGTGGTGGCGCCGATGGAGAGGAGCGACAACCCGAACCGGCCGGCGGCGCGGGGGCCGGCGGGGGAGATCTGGGCGGCCACCGCCACCTCGAAGCGGGGGTGGGTGTAGGGACGCAGCTGCAGCCGGGCGTCGCGCAGTGTGAACCAGTCGGTCTGGCGGGTCACCGGCTCGGTCCCCTCGAGGAGGGCGAGGATGGCCTCCAGGGACTCCTCCATCATGTCCCGCTGGCGCATGGGGTCGATGCCCATCATGAAGGCGTCTGAGGGCAGGGCGCCGGGGCCCACGCCGAACATGACCCGCCCCCGCGTCAGGTGGTCGAGCAGGACGAGGCGGTCGGCGAGGATCAAGGGGTGGTGGTAGGGCAGCGAGCTCACCCCGGTCCCGAGCCGCAGTCGCCTGGTCCGCTGGGCGGCGGCGGCGATGAAGACCTCGGGCGAGGCGATGAGCTCGTAGCCGGCGGAGTGGTGCTCGCCGATCCAGGCCTCGTCGAAGCCGAGCTGGTCGAGGCGGGCCACGAGCTCGAGGTCGCGCTCGAGCGCCAGGGTGGGGTTCTGGCCCACCGGGTGGAAGGGGGCGAGGAAGACGCCGAAGCGCAGGGGCCAGTCCACGGCGGACCTCAGTCGAGAAGGTCCGGTTGCTCCCGGACGATCTTCTGGTAGAGCGGCTGGAAGCTGAGCCAGCCGGCGTAGTCGTTGCCCACCTGGGAGTGGGTGCGCGCCGCGCTGTCCTTCTCGATCAGCACCGGTGCGCCTGCCGCCGCGGCGAGCAGCTGGGCCTGGCAGGACCGCTCCATGGTGATGAACCAGAAGGCCGCCTCGTCCACGCTGTGGCCGACGGTGAGCAGCCCGTGGTTGCGGAGGATGACCGCCTTGTGCTCCCCGAGGGAGGCGGCGATGCGCTTGCCCTCCTCGGTGTCGACGACGACGCCGGTGTAGTCGTCGAAGAGGCCGTGGTCCTCGTAGAAGGCGCAGACGTCCTGGGTGATGGGGTCGAGGAGCCGGCCGAGGCTCGAGAAGGCCTTGCCGTGCACCGAGTGGGAGTGGGCGGCGGCCGTCACGTCGGGACGCGCCGCGTGCACCTGGGAGTGGATGGCGAAGGCGGCCCGGTTGACGGGCTTCGTGCCCTCCACCACCTCGCCCTCGGCGTCGACGCAGATGAGGTCCGACACCCGGATGTGGGAGAACGGGACGGCGAAGGGGTTCACCCAGAACCGCTCGGGGAACTCCGGGTCCCTGGCGGTGATGTGGCCGGCCACCCCCTCTTCGAAGCCGAACTTGCCGAAGAGCCGGAAGGCGGCAGCCAGGCGCTCCTTGCGGTGCCGGCGCTCGTCCTCGACCGAGTCGAAGCTCGGCGGCGAGGGCAGGGCCTCGATCGTCCTCTGGGGGCTGGACATGGGCGCCACCTCCTTGGTTGTGGCGGCCGGCCCGGCACGGTGCGCCGGCGAGCGCACCGCCCCCACGCCGGGGCGCGAGCGGCCGAGTCTACGGCCAGGGGTCGCCCCCTCCTCGGGGGAGGGCCCCCGCCGACGGGAGCCAGACGCGCAGGCTTTCCGGCCGGATCTGTTGCAAATGGGGTAGATGTGAGTATTGTGTTACTTGAGGGTAGACCAGCCATGACATATACCGGTGTCGATATCTCCCACGGCCGCCCGTCGGCCGCCCCCGGCCCGATGGGCCGGCCCCGCCAGGGGAGCGTGGCGCCCGCCCGGCCTGCCGCCCAGCGGGGTCCCGAGGCCTTCGCCCGCTACGAGCGGGCCCGGACCTCGATCATGGTGGGCAGCGCCGTGCGCGCCGCCCGGCGCCGGGCGGGACTCAGCCAGGTCGAGCTGGCCAGGCGGGCGGGGACCAGCCAGCCCTCGATCGCCCGCCTCGAGCGCGGTCTCGTCTCGCCCACCGTCGTGAGCCTCGACCGGATCGCCCGCGCCCTCGGCGCCGAGCTCGTGATCGACTTCGAGGCGCCCCGGTCCCAGCCCGGTCAACCGCCGACGCCCACCAACCACTCCAGGTTGCCGGCGTAGAGCTGCCTGGCGGCGTGGGCCTCGAGGGGCCCGGTGATGCGCTCGTAGTCCTCGACGGGCCGGGCGATGCCCTCGGCGTGGGGATAGTCGCTCGAGAACATGAGCATCTCGGCGCCGAGCTGGTCGATGAGTGCCCGGGGTCCCTCGTAGCAGAAGACCGCCACGCGGACCTGGCGGCGGACGTAGTCGCTGGGCCGGAGGGGGAGCGCCCGCAGGGGCCGGCCGTTGAACCGGGCGTGGAAGTCGAAGCCGCCGTCGAGCATGAGGAGGAACATCGGCACCCACACCGCCGAGAGCTCCATGACGCCCACCCGCAGCGCCGGATGGCGGTCGAGGACGCCGTGGACGGCCATGTCGCACAGCGCCAGGGCAGGTGCGGTCCAGAGGAACACCGACGACAGCACCGGCGCCACCTCGTCGGGGTCCGACGCGTACCACTCGTCGTGGAAGGGGTGGGGGAAGGCCGAGACGTGGAAGACGGGGGAGACGCCGTGGTCCACGAACGCCGACCAGGCCCGGTCGAGGTCGGGGTGGGACAGGGGGCGCCCGTCGACGAGGGCGGGCGCCGTCATGGCCAGCCGGATCCCCGCCGCCGACAGCGTGGCCAGCTCGGCCTCGAGCCACCGGAGGTCCCGGAGGCTCACGTGGGCCACCGGGTGCAGCCGGCCGCCTCCCACCGTCCGCACCTCGGCGGCCCAGTGGTTCCAGGCCCGCATGTTGGCGAGGGTCGCCTCGAGCCGGTCGGCGAGGGGCCGCTCCCACAGCAGGCCGTAGTTGGGGAACGCGACGGCGGCGTCGAGGCCGAACTCGTCGAGCTGCCCGAGCCGGGCGGCCGGGTCGTGGAAGGCCCGGGGCAGGGCCTCGTCGAAGGGCACCTCCCGGGGCAGCCCGTCGCGGACCCGCTGGCGGTAGGCGCCCATGGAGCCCACGTCGCCGGGCGTGTGGATCTCGGCCAGGTGGACCCGGCGGTCCCCGTGGGTCAGCCAGGCGTGGCCGAGGTCGTCGTCCACGATCGACAGCGCCAGGTGCCGGTCGGCCGGGTCCATGTAGGACGCCCACAGGTCCCTCGTCTCGTAGAGGTGCGTGTCGGCGTCGAATCGTGTGGTCACGGTCCCACGATCGCGCGCATCGGGGGACGCGTCCCGGGGGAGCGACGGCCGCCCCGGGCCTGCGCCGGCGGCAGCCGCCCGTTCCCGGGATCCCGACTTAGTTGACATA
>JAGWNV010000121.1 GCA_028872975.1 Acidobacteriota bacterium | reverse complement strand
CGACGCGAGGGTACCGCGCACCGGCGCGACGGGCACCGGGGGCGGCGACGCCGTGACGGTAGCCTCCGGCCATGCGCCTCGGGATCCACTTCGTCAACTTCGACTTCCCCGGCGGGCGTTCGATCGCACGGACGGTAGCGGACACCGCCAGGGCGGCCGACGAGGCCGGGGTGTCGAGCTTCACCTTCATGGACCACTGGTTCCAGATGGAGGCCTTCGCCGCCGCCTCGGACCCGATGCTCGAGGGCTACACCTCGCTCGGGTACGTCGCCGGCCTGACGACGCAGCTGCGCCTCAGCCTGCTCGTGACCGGGGTCACCTACCGCCATCCGGGACTCCTGGCCAAGATCGTCACCACCCTCGACGTCCTCTCCGAAGGCCGGGCCCAGCTCGGCATCGGCGCCGCCTGGTACGAGCGCGAGCACCTCGGCCTCGGCGTCCCCTTCCCTCCCGTGTCCGAGCGCTTCGAGCGCCTCGAGGAGACGGTCCGGATCTGCCTCCAGATGTGGAGCGACGACGACGGGCCCTTCGAGGGCCGCCACTACCGCCTGGCCGAGACCGTCTGCTCCCCCCGGCCCGTCCAGCAGCCCCGCCCCCCGCTGCTCATCGGCGGGAGCGGCGAGCGAAAGACGCTCCGCCTCGTGGCCCGCTACGCCGACGCCTGCAACCTCTTCGCCCCCGACCGTGCCGTCGTGGCCCACAAGCTCCGGGTGCTGGAGGAGCACTGCGCCGCCGAGGGCCGCGACCCGGCCGGGATCAGCCGGACCATCCTGGCCTTCGCCAACCCCCTCGACGACGTGGCGGGGTTCCTGAAGGAGATGGAGCAGTACGCCGCCCTGGGCGTGGACCTCGTCGAGGTCATGCCGCTCGTCGACCCCGTCGAATTCGCGCGCCGGCTCGGCGAGGAGGTCGTGCCGGCCCTGGCCGAGGTGGGCTGAGCGTCCGGTCCACGAGGGCCGGCGGGGCGCCAGCTGGCAGAATGGCGACACGGGGGGAGCCGTGGGTTCTCGAATCGCCACCGACGACGAGGTCGACACCTGGCGCGCCGAGGGCTGGGTGCTCCTCGAGGGCCTCGTCGGCACCGACGAGATCGACGCCGCCGCCGACGACCTGCACCTCGTCTTCCCGACGAACGCCGAGTACCGCGCCGATCCCGACGGCGAGACGGCGCGCCGCCGCGGTCGTCCCCTCGAGCCCGAGGAGGCCTACCGCTGGCCCGAGGAGGGCCCGGGGTTCCGGGCCGCCCAGCACCGCTGGGCCGGCCTCTTCCCCTTCGGCGGCGCCGGCCTCCTCGACCGGCTCTGCGTGCACCGCTCGATCGTCGAGTTCGCCGGACGGGCCCTCGGCACCACCGACCTCCGCCTGTACCAGGCGCAGGCGAGCGCCAAGTACGCCGGGCTCACGAATTACGAGCAGCCCATGCACACCGACCGGAACCACTCCTGGCTCCCCGCCGTCGGGGGCCCGCCGTGGTGGAACCTGACCGGGTTCCTCTACCTCTCCGACGTCACCGACGAGGAGAACCCGACCCTCCTCGTCCCGCTGCCCGACTCGGCGTCGGTCGCCTCGCCGTACCCGGTCGTCCTCCCGCAGATGGACCCCGGCCTCTACGCCCGGGAGCGACCGGCTGCCGGGGTCCGCGGCTCCTACCTCGCCTACCGCTCGGACGTCTGGCACCGGGGCAGCGCCTTCGGCGCGCCGGGGACGGCCCGGTTCACCCTGGCACTCGCCTTCAAGGCGGCCGGACAGGACTGGATCGGCTACGACACCCAGCAGTCGCGCTCGACCGGCCCCGAGTGGACCCGGTTCGTGGAGGGCTCGAGTCCCCGGGAGCTCGAGCTGTTCGGCTTCCCCCCGCCCGGCCACCCCGTCTGGGACGAGGCGCTCCTCGAGCGCACCGCCCTCCGCTACCCGAAGCTCGACCTCGGCCCGTGGCGCCACGGCCTCGCCTAGGGCGGGGGCCGGGATCGTCGGCCGGACGGGCCGCACCGCTCCCTCTCGCCACCGCCGTGGTCGTGCTCGTGGTGGCGGCAGGGTGCGGGGCACAGGTCGTCCACCGGTCGTCGGCCCCGACCGTCCCGGCGGCGGCGGCCGACCACGCCTGTGTCGTCCCCGGCGCCCCCGCCCCGAGCGTCGACTGGGCCGCCCTGCACAACCCGGTCCTGAGCTACCCCGACGCCGCCGTGAAGGACGAGGCCCTGGTGTGGGCGGCCGGGAGCTGGCACATGGTCTTCAGCTACGTGACCGGCGACTCCCCCGTGGCCGGCCAGGAGCAGTGGGACATCGCCACGGCCGAGAGTCCCGACCTCCTGCACTGGACGGCGGCCGAGCCCTGGAGCGAGCAGCCCGGCGGCATGGCCTCCCCGGACCTGGTGCGGGCGCCGGACGGCACCTTCGTGGCCACCTACGACGCGCCGCCCGGGGAGTCGGGCGCCGGCCAGGCCAAGCTCTACTACCGGACCTCGGCGGACCTCGTCCACTGGTCGGGCCCGCAGCGCCTGGCCCCCGAGCTGCACCCGGCTCCCGGGGACCGGCTCATCGACCCCGCCCTGGCCTGGACGCCTGGGGGGCTCGTGCTCGCCTACAAGGTGGGGACCACATCGCAGGGCCAGGCCTTCGAGGTCGCCTGGTCGAGGACGCGGTCGCTCGCCGGGCCCTGGACCGTCGTCGGCCGCCCCGGCGTGCGCGCCTACGGCGACACCTTCGAGAACTACGAGCTCGTGACCGTCGGCGGCCGATGGCACCTGGTGGCCACCTCCAACATGTTCGACCGCCCCTGGCTCTTCACCCTTGCCGGCGACCCGTCGGTGCCCACGAGCTGGCTCCACTGGGTGGACGGTGCCGAGCTGCACGTCCCCTCCGAGTCCTGGAACAGCGGCACCGGCGTCACCGGCGCCGGCTACGAGCACGCCAACTCGGCCTTCCTGTGCGAGGACACCGCCGACGGCTACGACTATCTCGTCTACGCCGGGAGCACCGAGCTCACCCGCTTCGGCGGCTGGGGCCACGCCGAGATCGGCATCGCCCGGAGCAGGGACCTCGTGCACTGGACGGTGCCACCGGGCTGACCCCGGTCGCCTCGACCCGGCGTCCGGCGGCTTTAATGGCGCCAGGCGGGTCGTCACAGGAGGCGCCAATGCCACAGCACGTCCGCGGGGTCGTCGCCCGCAGCAAGGGGGCGCCGGTGACCATCGAGACCGTCACCGTGCCCGACCCGGGCCCGGGGGAGGCGGTGGTCGCCGTCAGGGCCTGCGGGGTCTGCCACACCGACCTCCACTACCGAGAGGGCGCCGTCAACGACGACTTCCCGTTCCTGCTCGGCCACGAGGCGGCCGGGGTGGTCGAGGAGGTGGGGCCGGGCGTGACCGGCGTCGCCCCGGGGGACTTCGTGGTCCTCAACTGGCGGGCGGTGTGCGGCCAGTGCCGGTCGTGCCGGCGGGGAAGGCCGCAGTACTGCTTCGCCACCCACAACGCCACGCAGAAGATGGCCCTCGCCGACGGCACCCCGCTCACCCCGGCGCTCGGGATCGGGGCCTTCGCCGACAAGACCCTGGTGGCCGCCGGCCAGTGCACCAAGGTGGACGCCTCGGCCCGCCCGGAGGCCGTGGGCCTGCTCGGCTGCGGGGTGATGGCCGGGCTCGGCGCCGCCCTCTTCACCGGGGAGGTCGGCCCCGGCGACACCGTCGCCGTCTTCGGCTGCGGCGGGGTGGGGTGCGCGGCGATCGCCGGCGCCCGGCTCGCCGGGGCGGGGCGCGTCATCGGCGTCGACCTCGATCCCCGCAAGCTGGCCCTGGCCGCCGACTTCGGCGCCACCGACACGGTGCTCGCCTCCGACGGCGACCCCGTCGAGGCCGTCCGGGCCCTCACCGGCGGCTTCGGTGCCGACGTCTGCATCGAGGCGGTGGGCGACGCCGAGGTGATGCGCCAGGCCTTCTACGCCCGGGACCTGGCCGGGACCCTCGTCCAGGTGGGCGTGCCCACGCCCGAGATGCGCATCGACCTGCCCATGATCGACTTCTTCGGCCGCGGGGGCCGGTTGCGGCCGAGCTGGTACGGCGACTGCCTGCCCTCGAGGGACTTCCCCGTGCTCGTCGACCTCTACCGCCAGGGACGCCTCGACCTCGACGGGTTCGTCTCCGAGACCGTCTCGCTCGACGACGTCGAGGAGGCCTTCGGTCGCATGGTCCGCGGCGAGGTGCTCCGCTCCGTGGTCGTCCTCTAGCTCCGGCCGCCGGCGCCCTCGCCCCGACGGCCCGTCCGGAGCTGCGTCACCACGACACGAATCCCGAGCACACGAGCCACATCGAGGTGATCTGCCCCTGGCCGCACCGGAGGTAGGCCTGCTGCTCGACGAGGCACCGCCCGTCGGGCAGCTCCACCTCCAGTCGGTAGCGGATCCGCTCCATGGCGCCGATCCGCTGGCTCTCGAGGCCGTCGAGGGCGGTGATCCGCCGCTCGGTCGCGAACCAGGTGCCGAGGAATACCTCGTCGACCACGGCCTCGGCGCCGGCCGCCTCCCAGCACCGCCCCGGCGTCACCGCCCGGAAGTCCACGCTCGGGTGGACGAGGGCCTTCATCCGCGCCCCGTCCTTGGCGGCCAGGGCCACGACGAACCGGTGGCCGAGCGTGTCGGTCGTCTCAGTAGCTGAAGGTGGTGGCGCCGTCACCGATCCACTCCCAGAGCTGTACGGTGCCGCCCAGGCGGGCGTTCGACACCAGGGTGGCCTCGTCCTGCTTCCTGGCCTCGAAGCAGATGGGACAGACGAGCAGCTCGCCTCCCGCCGCCTCGAATCGCGTCAGGAGGTCGGGGATGGGCGGGCAGCCCTCGCAGGCCACACCGGTGGGGAAGCCGCCCGTGGCCAGGCGCACCGCCTCCTTGGTGAGGAACACGAGCGCCGGCCGGCCGCTCTCGGCGGCGCCCACGGCGACGAGGAGGGCGACGGTGACCTTCTCGGCGTCCTCGAGGCCGGTCGTGAGGCTGACGGCGGCCCGGTTCACGACGCCAGCTCCGCCGTGGTCGGATCGATGACGGCGCGGACCTCGGCGATGGAGTCGGCGGGGAAGTTCCCGCAGCGGGCGTGCTCCTTGATGACCTCCGGGCCGTCGGCGATGTAGAGGCAGGTGATCTTGTCGTCGGTCACGTAGCTGTGCACCCACTGGACGTCGGGCCCGAGGGCCCGCAGGACCTCGTTCGACGCACCGGCGATGGCGGAGAGGGCGGCCCCGTCCATCTGGCCTGCGCCGGGGACCGTCCGCTCGATGACGTACTTGGGCATGTGGTGTGGCCTCCTCGTGGCTCGTTGCACCCTGTCGTCGCCACGGTACGGAGCGAGGGGGCCGCCGGCATGAGGTGTTCGCCCCATGGCGGACGGCCGCCGACCGGGACCGACGGCTAGCCTCGCCGCCGTGTCGGGCTCCGGGGTGCGCCTCAGCGAGGTCATGGTCGCCCTGTCGCTCGCCACCGACCTCGGCTTCGGCCAGCCCCCCGAGCACATGCTGCGCTCGGCCCGGATCGCCATGCGCCTGGGCGACCGCCTCGGCCTCACGCCGGCCGACCTGGCCGCCGTCTACGACGTCGGGGTCCTCACCTATGTGGGGTGCCCCGTGTACGGCGACGAGTCCTCGGCCCTCTTCGGCGACGACATCGAATTCCGCTCCAAGGCCGTCGAGGTCGACCTGGCCGGCTTCCCGGCCATGGTCTTCATGCTGCGGAGGTCCGGCTACGGCACAGGTGTGTGGAACCGGATCCGGCGGACCGCCGCGTTCATGGCCACCAACGGCAGGGCGCTGCTCGAGGCGATGGCCGAGCACTGCGCGGCGGCGGGCCAGCTGGCCGGGCGTCTCGGGCTCGGCGACGAGGTGCGGGCCGGGCTGGAGCAGGCCTACGCCCGCTGGGACGGCCGGGGCCTGCCCAAAGGCCTCGGTGGCAGCGACGTCTCCCTTGCCGCCCGCATCGCGCACGTGGCCGAGGCGTGTGAGGTCTTCGAGCGCAAGGCCGGCGTCGACGCCGCCGTCGAGATGGTCCGCTCCCGGAGCGGCTCGCACTTCGACCCCGAGGTCGCCGCCGCCGTCGAGACCGACCCGAAGGGGCTCTTCGACGGGATCGACGAGGACACCGTGGACGAGGTCCTCGACGTCGAGCCCGTGGAGCGTCCCGTGCTCGGTGAGGACGAGCTCGACGGCGTGCTCCGGGCGGTGGGCGATTTCTGCGACATGCGGTGCCCCTACTTCGCCGGCCACGCCGCCGGCACGGCCGAGCTGGCCGTCGGGGCCGCCGAGGCGATGCAGCTGCCTCCGTCCGAGACCCGCCTCCTGCGCAGGGCGGCACTGGTGCACGACGTGGGCCGCTTCGGCGTCCCGGCCACGGTGTGGGACCGGCCCGGCCCGCTCTCCTCGGGCGACCGTGAGCGCATGCGGATGCACGCCTATCTGGTCGAGCGGATCTTCAGCCGGCCCGAGCCCCTGCGGCGGGTGGGGCTCCTGGCCGCCACCCACCACGAGCGGATGGACGGCAGCGGCTACCACCGGGGGGTGGGCGGGGCGATGCTGTCGTCCTCGGCCCGGGTCCTCGCCGCCGCCGACGCCTACCACGCCATGCGCCAGCCCCGACCGCACCGCCCGGCGCACACCGCCGAGGAGGCGGCCCGCCTGCTGCGGGCCGAGGCGTCAGCGGGGCGCCTCGACCCTGCCGTCGTCGACGGCGTGCTCTCGGCGGCCGGGCTGCCGGCCGGCCGGTCCCGAGCGGGCGGGCCCGCCGGGCTCACGGCCCGCGAGGCCGACGTGCTCGCCCTCCTGGCCCAGGGGCTCCCCAACAAGGGCATCGCCACGCAGCTCGGCATCAGCGCCAAGACCGTCGGGAACCACGTCGAGCACATCTACTCGAAGCTCGGCGTGACCAACCGCGCCGGCGCCGCCATGCGGGCCATGCAGCACGGGCTCGTGGGCGCCGTCCCTGGGGCGAACACCCCATGACCGCGCCGGGCCCCGTCCGTAGCCTCTGAGCAGGCGCCGTCGGGGCACTCGGCGGCCGGGGACGGGGGGAGGGCCGGTGGACACGGCGAAGGTGCTCGGGGCCTGGGGCGCCCACGACCGCGACGATCCCTTCCCGCTCTTCGCCGAGGTCCTCCGTCTCGGCCCGGTCCATCCCGTCACCCTGGCCGACGGCCACGACGCCTGGCTGGTCGTGGGCCACGACGAGGCCCGCGCCGCGCTGGGCGACCACCGGCTGTCAAAGGACATGCAGGCGGCCATGGCCGCCGACGGTGCCGTGGTGGCCGAGGGCCTGCCCGGCCCGGCGTTCGCCCGCCACATGCTGGCCGTCGGCCCGCCCGACCACTCCCGGCTCCGCCGGCTCGTCTCGGCCGCCTTCACGCCGCGACGCGTCGAGCTGCTCGGTCCCCGTGTCCAGGCCGTCGCCGACGACCTCCTCGACCGGCTCGCCGCGTCCGGGCCGGGACCGGTCGACCTCGTGGCCGGGTTCGCCTTCCCCATGCCCTTCACCGTCATCTGCGAGCTCCTCGGGGTGCCCGAGGCCGACCGGGCGCCGCTCGGCGACGGGCTGCGGGGACTCCTGGTCCCGGTGCCGGGCCCGGCCGAGCA
>JAGWNV010000120.1 GCA_028872975.1 Acidobacteriota bacterium | reverse complement strand
CGACACGACCGCCGGTGACACCGCCGGCTGCGTCGCCCTGCCCAACGCCGAACTGGACGCCGTCCTGGGGTGGCTGAACCCCGCCGACGACCCCCACATCCTCATCGCCGCCGGTTGAGCGGGCAGATGGCCGGCCGGAGGGTGGCCCTCGGCGCCGCAGCGTGCGCCCTGGCGGTCGTGGCCGGCTGCGCACCGGCGGCGAGGCCGGCGGGCGGCAGCGCCGGCACGGCCCGAGCGACGACGACCTCGTCCCCGGCGCCTCCGCCGAGCACGACCACGACGACCGAGGCCCCGTCGTTCACGTCCTCGGTGGCCACGGTCGGCGCCGCCCAGCTCGGCGCCACCTGGCACCCCGGCTGCCCGGTCGACCCGGCCCAGCTCCGGGCGCTCGAGCTCGGCTACTGGGGGTTCGACGGCCGGGCCCACATCGGCACCATGGTCGTGAACGCCTCGGTGGTGCCTGCCGTCACCCAGGTCTTCGCCGCCCTCTTCGCCGGTCACTTCCCCCTGTCCGAGATGGTGCCGGAGTCCGCCTACGGCGGTGACGACAACACCGCCGCCGCCGCCGACGACACCTCCGGGTTCAATTGCCGCGCCGCCGTGGCCCCGGGTCCGCCCCAGTGGTCGATGCACGCCTACGGCGAGGCGATCGACGTGAACGACGTGCAGAACCCCTATGTCGACGGCGCCACCGTCATCCCCCCCGCCGGCAGCGCCTATCTGGACCGCGGCACCCTGCGGCCCGGTATGGCCGTCCCGGGGGGGATCCTGGTCGACGCCTTCGCCGCCGTCGGCTGGTACTGGGGCGGCACCTGGTCGGGCACCCGGGACTACCAGCACTTCTCCGTCAACGGGCACTAGACGGGTCGCCGGGGAGATCCACCACCGGCGCACGTGCGGCCACCACGATGGTCACGACCCGCTTCGAGGAGGACGGACGATGACCCACCTGGAAGCCGCCACCAAGGTCGCCCTGCTCTATGCCGCCCTCATGTTCCTGTGGGCACTGCTCCTCGGCACGATGAAGTACGTGCAGACCGAGCGGTCACCCGAGCACCGCGCCCACGCCTACACCGACATCGCCCACCGGGCCGCCCTCCTCTACAGCTTCGCCCTGCTCCTCGTCGCCGTCTTCGTGCACCTGAGCTGGTGGCGTCCCTGGATCAACCTCGCCGCCGCCAGTGCCATGGCCCTGTACTTCGCCTCGGCCGTGGCCGGCTACACCTGGCACGGCTGGCGGAGGGACACCGAGAACCAGTTCTCGCCGCCCACGACCGGTCTCCGTAGGTTCATGGCCAGCCTGATCGCCGTGGAGATCGGGGCCGGGCTGGTGCTGACCGCCGGCTTCGTCGAGGGGCAATTCGACCACTGATCCCTTCGATCCTGTGGCATTGTCGGCGCACCATCCCACCGTCGAGGACGGACAGGTGCCATCGACAAAGAAGCTGGTGCTCCGGATACGTGAGCTCAACGAGGCGGCCACGCGGCTCCGGGGCACGCTGCGGCAGTACGAGCGGACGATGGCCAAGATCGCCGACCGCCTCGAAGGAGGGGAACGGGCCATCACCGCCTCCCAGGGGACCGGCATCCCCTCCGAGCGGCGGCAGGTGACCGAGGCCATCGACGAGTTCGAGGCCGCCCGGCACCAGCTCCGGCTGGCCCTCATGGTCGCCGCCCGGGCCGAGGGTGCGTCGATCTCCGACGTGGGACGCGTGCTCGGGATCTCCCGTCAGCTCGCCGCCCGTCTCGCCGCCGAAGCGGCCGCCGCGCTCTAGGGCGGACCGCTCAGCGGTTCCCGGCGCCGGTCAGTTGTCGATCCACCGCTGGGCGTTCGTCCCGTTGCAGGTGTAGAGCTGCAGCTGGGTCCCGTCGGTGATGTTGGACGACGGGTCGTCGAGGCACTTGCCGAACATCTGGAGCGATCCGTTGGGGCCAGGAGTCCATTGCTGGGCGCCGGTGTTGTTGCACTGGTAGAGCTGGATCTTGGTGCCGTTGGACGTCCCCGAGCCGGTGTCGTCCATGCACTTCCCGAGCACGGAGAAGGTCGTGGTCTTCCCCGGCGAGTCGTGCAGCCAGACCTGGGCCCCGGTGCCGTTGCAGTCCCAGATCTGGATGGCGGTCCCGTCGGAGGTGCCCGAGTGGTTGTCGTCGACGCACTTGGCGGAGCTGATCCCCGAGGTGACGGCACCCGACCCGTGGCCCAGGGAGTCGCCGGCCAGGTTCACCACCGCCCAGGCGTCCATGTAGTCGGGGTGGAAGAGGCCGGTGTGCGAGACGTTGTCGAAGACGATCTTCTGGGCCGCCGGCACGCTCATGTAGATGGCCGAGCCCGACGGCACCACGTCGTCGTCGTTCGACCCGAAGACGGTCCAGGAGGTCCCTGCGGTCCCCTGGGGATTGCCGTTCTGGTTGAGCCAGTTGAGCTGCGACGAGCCGCTCACCATGGCGGCGCACTGCGTCCAGCCGATGAGGACGCATGCCGTGGCGTACCAGGCCGCCCCGTCGTGCGGGGCGCCCAGGGTCACCGCCCGGCCGACGTTGATCGGCGGCGAGTACCCGGCCGCCCCGATGGAGGCGCCGTACACCGCCGCTCGCAGGACGATCCCGCCCATCGAGTAGCCGACGGCGTCCACCGCCGTGCCGTTCCGGGTGAAGGTGTCGTAGATGTACCAGGACAGGGCCTGGCCGATGTTGGTGAAGGGGTCGCCGTCGCCGTAGGAGGCGTAGCCGTGCAGGTTCACCGCGCAGTTGGTGTCGCCCGAGTAGTACCCGACGGTCACCATGGCGCCGGTGAACCCGTCGGAGCGCATCTGGGAGATCATGTTGCCGAAGGTGCCGTTGCAGTCCGTGCTCCCCGTGGCGCTGAAGCCGTGCACGAAGAGCACCGTGGCTCCCTTGCTGGGTGCCGGCGCGGCACCTGCCGGCGAAGCGGCGAGCGCCCCACTCAGCGTGGCAACGAGACTGGCGGCGCCGAGCACGAGCGCGCGAAACCCACGGGAATGCGTCACGTTTGACTCCCCCCTCGTCGACCCCGGACGCGGCCCCGGAGAGGGCGCCGGAGTTGGACGGCTACCGCACGGTAAGTACTTCCGGCCCGTCTGTCAATAGACGGTCACTGCGTCGCGATGGCCGTCTGCGCCTCGCCCTCGGGATCGGTGAACGCCTCTCCGTCGACCTCCACCGTCGCCTGCACGATGCGGCCAGTGAAGGCGAACGGCGCCGGGTACGAGCGCGACACCGGGAGACCGTCGCCGTAGCCGCACGTCAGTCCCGCTCCGGTCAGGGAGAACCGGATGGGCGTGAAGCGGGGGATCGGGCCCTCGCCGACCGCCTCCCCGTCGAGCGAGAGCCGGCCCGTGCCGGCGTGGTCGCCCGTCCGTGTGAAGGAGAACTCGACCCGGTGGCGCCCCGGTCCCATGGCGGCGGTGCCCTCCTGGGGCGTCACGTGGTGCTCCTCGAGGCCGACGTAGTTGTGCACGTAGGCCGGCCGCCCGTCTGCGACGTAGAGCGCCCAGCCCCCGAGGCCCGAGCCCTGGGCCAGGAGCACCCCCTCGGCAGGGGCGCCGGGCTCGACCTCCACGTCCACCACCACCCGGTGGTGGCGGTTGCGGACGTTCACCGCCACCGCTTCGGGGACCGCCGCGCCCCCGGGGTAGTAGACGTAGCGCGCCCGGGCCGGCACCGCCGGGGGGCGGTCGAAGACGAGTTCGGAGAACGGCCGGTTGTCCAGGGGGAGCACCTGGTACTTCCCGGCCTCGGCCCACCACAGGTCCTTCATCTCCTCGAGCTTCTCCGGATGCGACTCGGCGAGATCGGTGCACTCCGAGGGGTCGACCCTCACGTCGTAGAGCTCCCACCGGTCCTCGTCGAAGGGCACGCGGGTGTCCTGGATCTGGTGGAAGGTGACGGCCTTCCAGCCGTCGTGATAGACGGCCCGGCACCCGAACATCTCGTAGTACTGGGTGGAGTGCGACCCGGGGTCGTCCGGGTCGCCGAGACAGGCGGCGAAGGAGGAGCCCTCGATCGGCCGCTGCTCGACGCCACCGATGGAGTCGGGTGGATCGACGCCCAGGACGTCGAGGATGGTGGGCAGCACGTCGATGGCGTGGACGTAGGCCCTGCTCGAGGCGCCCGGCGCCCCGAGACCCGCCGGCCAGTGCACGACGAGGGGATCGGCCACCCCTCCCTCGTGCGTCTCCCGCTTCCACCGCTTGAACGGCGTGTTGCCGGCCACCGTCCACCCCCAGGGGTAGTTGTTGTGGCACCGCGGGCCGCCGATCTCCTCGATGCGGGCCAGCGCCTCCTCGACGGTCCGGGGCCCGAGGTTCCAGGGCCGCAGGTCGTTCACCGACCCCGTCGGCCCGCCCTCCGAGCTGGCCCCGTTGTCGGAGAGCACGAGGAGGACGGTGTTGTCGAGGTCCCCGGTCTCCTCGAGGACGCCCACGAGGCGTCCCAGCTCGTGGTCGGTGTGGGTGAGGAAGCCGGCGAAGCACTCCATGTACCGGGCGTAGAGGCGTCGCTCGTCGTCGGAGAGCGAGTCCCAGGCCGGGACCCAGTCGGGACGGGGGGAGAGGAGGGTCCCGTCGGGGAGGATCCCGGCGGCGAGCTGTCTCGCCAGGGTCTGCTCCCGCCAGGCGTCCCATCCGGCGTCGAAGGCGCCCCGGTAGCCGTCGATGTACGGGCGCGGCGCCTGGTGGGGGGAATGGCACGCCCCCGGGCAGAACCACATGAAGAAGGGCTTGTCGGGGTCGACGGCGCGCAGGTCACGGAGCATCCCGGTGGCCCGGTCGACGAGATCCTCGGTGAGGTGGTACCCCTCTTCCGGCGTCCTCGGGGGTGGTACCTGGTGGTTGTCGGAGATGAGCGCCGGCACGAACTGGTGGGTCTCGCCGCCCATGAAGCCGTAGAACCGCTCGAAGCCCCGCCCCAGGGGCCAGCGGTGGCGTGGGGCCCCGGCGTTGCACTCGTCCTCGGGGGTGAGGTGCCACTTCCCGACGGCGAAGGTGGCGTAGCCGAGCGCAAGGAGGATCTCGGAGAGAAAACCGTTGGACCTGGGGATCCGGGCGTCGTAGCCGGGGTACCCGGTGGCGAGCTCGACGATCCGCCCGACCCCGTTCGAGTGGTGGTTGCGGCCGGTGAGGAGACAGGAGCGGGTGGGCGAGCACAGTGCGGTGGTGTGGAAGTTCAGGAACTTGCGTCCCCGGGACGCCAAGCCGTCGACGACGGGCGTGTCGATGTCCGATCCGTAGCACCCCAGCTGGGCGAACCCCACGTCGTCGAGCAGGAACACGAGGACGTTCGGTGAGCCGGGCGTGGCCCGCAGCGGGTCGGGCCACCACGGTGTCGAGTCGGTGAAGTCGCGACCGATGGTCCCCCGGAACTCCCCTCGCTCCATGCTCGTCCTCCCCGACGGCGGTCCCGTGATGATGCCACCCCGCCGGGAACCGGGCTTCGCCCTAGGCCACGACGGCCCCGGTCCACGAGGCGTAGAGCGCGGCGTAGCGCCCGCCCCGCGCGAGGAGCGCGTCGTGCGATCCCACCTCGACCAGGCGTCCGCCGTCGACGACGGCCACCTCGTCGGCCCGCTCGGCGGTGGAGAGGCGGTGGGCGATGACGATGAAGGTCCGTCCCGCCATGAGCGCCGCCATCGCCTGCTCCACGTCCTGCTCGGTCCCCGGGTCGAGGTTGGAGGTCGCCTCGTCGAGGATGACGATCTCGGGATTGGCGAGCGCCACCCGGGCCAGCGAGACGAGCTGTCGCTCCCCGGCCGATAGCCGCGATCCCCGCTCGCGGACCTCGGTGCGCAGTCCCTCGGGCAGGGCGGCGAACCGGTCCAGCGCCCCGATGAGCGCCAGCGCCTCGGCCACCTCGGCATCGCCGGCCCGGGCGTCGCCGATCCGGACGTTGTCCAGGATGGACCCGTTGAAGAGGAAGCCCTCCTGGGGGACGACGGCCGTCCGGGAGCGCAGCGACGAGAAGGTGACGTCGCGCAGGTCGGTGCCCCCGTAGGTGACCGAGCCCTCGGTGGGGTCGTAGAGCCGGGCGACGAGCTTGGCCAGGGTCGACTTCCCCGCCCCCGTCGGGCCCACCAGGGCGAGCCGCCGGCCGAAGGGGATGGCCAGGCTGACGTGCTCGAGGACGAGCCCGGTCTCCCCGGGGCGGTAGGAGAAGGACACGTCCTCGAGGCGGATCTCGGCGTGGACCGGCACGTCGACGGCCCCGGCCCGCTCGGCGACGCTGGGCGGGGTGTCGAGGAGCCCGTAGAGCTTGAGGAGCGCCGCCCCCGACTGCTGGACCAGGTTGAAGAGCTGGCTGATCTGCTGGATCGGGTCGATGAGATAGGAGAGCAGGAGGACGAACGTGGCCACTGTCCCCACCGCCACCCAGTGGTCGTGGACCATGAGACCGCCCACGCCGATCACCGCCGCCGTGGCGGCGATGCTGGCGAACTCGATGACGGGGAAGTAGAAGGCCGAGATCCGGATGGCCCGCATGTTGGCGTCGTACTGGGCCCGGTTGTGACCCCGGAAGGCGCCCACGGCGCTGTCCTCGCGTCCGAAGGCCTGGGTGACGTGCACACCGCTGATCGACTCCTGGAGCGAGGAGAGGGTCTGGCCGATCCTCTCCCGCACGGTGAGGTACGCCTCGTTCGACCGCCGCCGGAACCGGATGCTGGAGCGGACGACCCAGGGCAAGGTGACGAGGCACAGCAGGAACAGCAGCGGTGATTCGACGAGCATGATGACCACCACGCTGGTGAAGATGAGACCGCTGCTCACGAAGATGAGCAGCCCCTGTTGGACGAGCATCTCGAGGGCGTCGATGTCCTGGGTCATCCGGGAGACGAGCCGGCCCGTCTGCTCCCGGTCGAAGAAGGCCATCGACAGCGACAACAGGTGGTCGAACACCCTTACCCGCAGGTCCCGGAGGAACGACTCGCCCACCCGGTTGACCGACAGGATCTGGGCCCGTTCGAACACGCCCATGAGGAGGGCGAGCACGCCGTAGGCGACGGCGCCGGCCACCACGACGTGGAGGTCGTGGTGGCCGGGCGGGAGCGCCCTGTCGATGACGACGCCCACGATGACCGGCCCGCTCAGCAGGCAGACCGTGTAGGCGACGAGCTGGAGGACCGCCGTGACGGCCTGCCGACGGTAGGGACGGAGCATCCCGAAGGTCCGGCGCAGGACATGGCGCGCCTCGTCGCGGCTCAGGCTGCTCTCGACGGCCGAGGAGGCCATGGCGCCCCAGACCACTACTGGACCCCGCCGTCGCCGGGTGCCGACCGCCTCGCCCGCTCGGCGTCCAGGACCGCACCCTGGGCCAGCACCTCGCGGTAGCGCTCGCTCGTGGCGACGAGCTCGTCGTGGGTGCCGGCCGCCACGATCCGGCCGGCGTCGAGGAGGACGACCCGCTGGGCCAGGGCGATGGTGGCGGGGCGGTGGGAGATCACGATCGTCGTCCTGCCCGCCATGACCTGGCCGAGGGCGGCGCGGATCTCGTGCTCCTTCGTGGCGTCGACCGACGACGTGGCGTCGTCGAGGACCAGCACCCGGGGGTCGGCCAGGATGGCCCGGGCCAGGGCGAGGCGCTGGCGCTGGCCACCGGACAACGAGAAGCCCCGC
>JAGWNV010000119.1 GCA_028872975.1 Acidobacteriota bacterium | reverse complement strand
TAGAAGGTGGCCGAGAAGAGGAACAGCGGAATGATGGCCAGGGAGACCTTGTCGAAGTCCTGCCAGTCGCGCATGTAGGACGTGGCCGCCATTCCCGCCGAGGAGAAGGCGAAGCTGATGAGCACGGCGGCCGGGTAGCAGAGCACCGCCCAGGGGCTGAGCACGTAGCCGAGGCCGGCCATGACCACCATGAAGGCGCCGGAGTAGAGCCCGGCGCGGATGAGGGTCCACACCAGCTCGCCGAGGGCGATGTCGCCCACCGCGAGCGGGGTGGCCAGCATGGCGTCGTAGGCCTTCATGATCTTCAGCTTGAAGTAGATGTTGAAGGTGGCGTCGAAGAGCGCCCCGTTCATGGCCGACGAGGCGAGGAGCCCGGGAGCCACGAACGCCGTGTAGGCCACCGGGTGGCCCCCGATGACGAGGTGGCCCACCAGCTTGTTCAATCCGAGGCCGATGGACAGCAGGTAGAAGAACGGCTCGAAGAACCCGGTGACGAGGAACACCCACCCGCGGCGGTAGACGAGGACGTTGCGCTCCACCACCCGAAGGGCGCGCCGGCTGCCGAGGGCCGAGACCGGGGTGAGGCGGAGGGCCAGTCCCTCGGTCATACGACCAGCCGGGACCGGTAGGTGCGCAGGGCCGCCCACAGGCCGGCGGTGGTGAGTGCCACGAGGTAGAGGCCGTGGGCGACGTCACCGGCGGGGTGGAGCTGGCCCAGGGTGAGGTCCCGGCACAGCGACACCCCGTGGTAGAGCGGGGTGGCATAGGCGACGTACTGGAGCCAGGCCGGGAGCTGGGTCACGGGGAAGAACGTGCCCGAGAAGAGGAAGAGGGGGATGAGCACCAGGCGGTAGATGGTGGAGAAGGCCGTGTCGGTCTCCTGGGTGGCGGCGAAGGCGGCGATGGGGGCGGCGAAGGCGAGCCCCGTGAGGACGGCGGCGGGGAGGGCAAGGAGCACCCAGGGGGACACGATGGTGCCGAATGCGGCCATCACCCCCAGATAGATGCCCGACACCGTGACGAGACGGACGGCGATCCAGCCCAGGTGGCCGAAGAGGACGTCTCGCACCCGCAAGGGGCTCGCCAGCATGGCGTAGTAGGTCCGCATCCACTTGATGGCGCCCATCACCGGATAGGTGGCTTCGTTGCCCCCGATCTGCATGGCCGTCGACGCCAGGAGCCCCGGCGCCAGGAATACGAGGTAGCGGACGTGGTCGACCTCGTGGGCGTGGCGGTTCACCAAGGAGCCGAGGCCGATGCCCATGGCGGTGAGGTAGAGGACGGGATAGAGGAAGCTGGTGGTGATCGATCCCCGCCAGGTCCGCTTGTACTGGTACGCCCAGTAGCGCAGCGCCCGCAACGAGGGTGGCTCCTCGGCGCCGCGGGCGATGCCGAGCCCTGCGGTCTCGGTGCCGAGGGCGCTCGTCACTCGACCAGGCTCCGGCCCGTGAGGTGCAGGAAGACGTCCTCCAGGCTGGAGCGCCGCACCAGGGTGCGCTCGGGGGTGAGCCCGCTGCGGCGGACCTCCTCGACGAGGCGCTCTCCGTCGTCGGTGTAGAGCAGGAGCCTGTCGGGGAGGACCTCGTGACGCTGGGCCAGGCCGTCGAGCCGGGCCGCCACCTCGGCGTTGTCGTCGGCGGGGAAGCGGAGCTCCACGACCTCGCGCGTGGCGTACCGGGCGATCAGGTCCGGGGGCGGCCCCTCGGCCACGATGCGCCCACCGTCCATGATGACGAGGCGGTCGCAGAGCTGTTCGGCCTCGTCCATGTAGTGGGTGGTGACCACCAGGGTCACGCCCTGCTGCTTCAGGCGGTACAGGCGGTCCCAGACGAGGTGCCGGGCCTGCGGGTCGAGGCCGGTGGTCGGCTCGTCGAGGATGAGCAGGTCCGGCTCCGACACGAGCGACCGGGCGATGGTGAGGCGTCGCTTCATCCCGCCCGACAGCGGTTCCACCCGCTCGTGGGCCCGGTCGGCCAGCTGGATGAACTCGAGCAGGTGCTGGGCGCGTTCGCGGATGACCTTGCGGGGCAGGTCGAAGTAGCGGCCGTAGACGACGAGGTTGTCGAGGACCGTGAGCTGGAGGTCGAGGGTGTCCTCCTGGGGCACGAGCCCGATGCGGCGGCGGATGGCCGGGCCGTCGTGGGCCGGGTCGAGGCCGAGCACCCGAAGGGTCCCGGAGGTGACCGGAGACATGCACGAGATCATCCGCATCGTCGACGTCTTGCCCGCCCCGTTGGGGCCGAGGAAGCCGAAGGACTCCCCGGCCTCGATGTCGAAGTCGACGGCGTCGACGGCGGTGAATTGACCGAAGCGCTTGGTGAGGCCCCGGGCGGTCACGAGTGGTTCGGGCACAGCCGAACCACGCTACCGGCTCGCTCAGCGCAGGGCGGGCGCCTCCCGGAGCGCCTCGCCGACGGCGGCCACGAGCTCGGTCGACGACGTGGGGGCGCAGATGACCGGCCGGTCGCCCACGGCGTCGGCCCACCGGGCGGCGCTCGGGGCCGTGGCCTCCACCACCACGGGGAGCTCGGGGCGGGCCCGGGCGATGGCGTCGAGGACGTCGCGGGTGGAGGCCTGGTGCAGGCGGAGCGCCGTCACCACGACGTCGGCGGCGTCGACGAGCGGGCAGTTCCCCTCGGTCACGAGGGGACACCGCCGGGCCGGGTGACCGTCGGGCCCGGGGCACCACGACACGTGGTATCCGGCCGCCTCGAGAACGCGCAGGCGGGCGAAGGCCTCGGCGCCGTCGCCCACCTCCACGAGCACGCGAGGAGCGCGCCTGGTCGACCATCCGGGGAGGTTGGCGAGAAGCCCCCACCCCTGGGCGTAGTCCCTGCCGAGCTGCTCGGGTCGCCTGGCCATGGGTCCTCCTTGGCGTGTCGCGCCGGCTCTCGCGTCGGGCCGGCTCCCACCTCTGGCCCGAGCATCGGCGCCGGGTCGGGACCCGTGTAGGGGATTTGGCCCCTAGTGCCCCTGGGGGCGGGGGGCGAGCCTCGATACATGCCGCCGGCCTTCACGCCGCGGCGGCCCGGGATGGAGGCACCATGCGCAGCAACCGCTTCACCAGGACCTTCGCCGAGGTCGGCATGGCCGACGTCCCGGTGGTGGGTGGCAAGAACGCCTCGCTCGGGGAGATGGTGGGCGCGCTGGCGGGACGGGGCGTGCGGGTGCCCGACGGGTTCGCCGTCACCGCCGAGGCCTACCGGCACGTACTCGACGAGGCCAAGGCCTGGGAGCCCCTGCACGACGCCCTCGACGGGCTGGTCGTGGACGACGTCGCCGACCTGTCCCGGCGGGGTCGGCGGGCCCGCGAGATCGTCTACGGCGCCGGGCTGCCCGACGACCTCGTCGTGGACGTCCTGTCCGGGTACCGGGCCCTCCAGGCCGAGTACGGCGAGGACGTGAGCCTGGCCGTCCGCTCCTCGGCCACGGCCGAGGACCTCCCCAACGCCAGCTTCGCCGGCCAGCACGAGACGTACCTCAACATCAAGGGCGAGGCCCACCTCCTCGACGCCTGCCGGCGGTGCTTCGCCAGCCTCTTCCTCGACAGGGCCATCCACTACCGGGTGGACCAGGGGTTCGACCACTTCAAGGTGGGCCTGAGCGTGGGGATCATGAAGATGGTCCGCTCCGACCTCGCCTCCTCGGGCGTCATGTTCTCGCTCGACCCCGAGACGGGCTTTCGCGACGTGGTGCTCGTGACCGGCTCCTACGGCCTCGGCGAGAACGTCGTGCAGGGGGCCGTCGACCCCGACGAGTACCTGGTCCACAAACCCACCTACCGGGACGGCCACCGGGCCGTGCTGCGACGGCTCCTCGGGGACAAGGCGGTGAAGATGGTCTTCGTCGAGGGCGAGACGAAGCACACCACCCGCAACGTCCCCACCCCCAAGGCCGAGCGGGCCCGGTTCTGCCTGACCGACGCAGAGGTCCTCGAGTTGGTCGGCTACGCCCTCGTCATCGAGGACCACTACGGCCGGCCCATGGACATGGAGTGGGCCAAGGACGGCGTGGACGGGCTCCTCTACCTGGTCCAGGCCCGGCCCGAGACGAGCGGCGCCCAGCGGGCCACGGCCGTCGCCGAGCGCTACGTCGTCGAGCCCGGCGGCACCGTCGTGGCCGAGGGCCGGGCCGTGGGGGAGAAGGTGGCGGCCGGCGAGGCACGCCGGATCGACAGCGCCGCCGAGCTCGGGAGCTTCCGCGCCGGCGAGGTCCTCGTGGCCGACACCACCACTCCCGACTGGGAGCCGGTCATGAAGACGGCCGCCGCCATCGTGACCAACCGCGGGGGCCGGACCTGCCACGCCGCCATCGTGGCCCGCGAGCTCGGCATCCCGGCCGTGGTCGGCACCGGGGACGCCACCACCCGGGTGCCGGTGGGGGACACGGTGACGGTCTCCTGCGCCGAGGGGGAGACGGGCCGGGTGTACCTGGGCAGCCGGCCCTTCCGGGTCGAGCGGACCGCCGGTGAGGACGTCGGCCGTCCGGCCACCAAGGTGATGGTCAACCTGGGGAACCCGGACCTCGCCTTCGCCACCTCGTTCCTCCCCAACGACGGCGTGGGGCTGGCTCGCATGGAGTTCATCGTGAGCGAGTCGATCAAGGCCCACCCCATGGCCCTGCTCCACCCCGAGAAGGTCGCTGATCCCGAGACCCGCCGCGCCCTGTCCCGGCTCACCCGTGGCTGGCCCGACGGCGAGCACTACTTCGTCGAGCGGCTCTCGGAGGGCATCGGGACGATCGCGGCGGCGTTCTGGCCGAAGCCGGTGGTCGTCCGTATGTCGGACTTCAAGACCAACGAGTACGCCAGCCTCCTCGGAGGTGCAGACTTCGAACCGCGCGAGGACAACCCCATGCTCGGCTTCCGGGGCGCCTCCCGGTACGCGCACCCGGCCTACGCCGAGGGGTTCGCCCTCGAGTGCCGGGCCATGAAGCGGGTGCGGGAGGAGATGGGGCTCGCCAACGTCGTGCTCATGCTGCCCTTCGTCCGCCGCGTCGAGGAGGCCGAGGCCGTCCTGGCCCGCATGGCCGAGCTCGGCCTGCGCCGCGGCGAGGACGGGCTCGAGGTGTACGCCATGTGCGAGATCCCCAATAACGTGGTCCTCGTCGACCGCTTCGCGGCGCTTTTCGACGGGTTCTCCATCGGGTCGAACGACCTCACCCAGCTGACCCTGGGCGTCGACCGGGACAGCGAGCTCGTGGCCTTCGACTACGACGAACGCGACGACGGCGTGAAGGAGATGATCCGGTTGGCGGTGGAGGGGTGCCGGCGCAACGGCATCCACTCCGGGCTCTGCGGCCAGGCGCCCTCCGACTACCCCGACATGGCGGAGTACCTGGTGCGCATCGGGATCGACTCCATGAGCCTGAACCCCGACACCGTCCTCGCCACCACCCGGAAGATCCTCGAGGTGGAGGCGGCGCTCGGGATCGAGCCGCGACGGCCCGCCGACGGAGAGGAGACGCCATGAACCTGGCCTTGAACGACGCACAGGCGGAGGAGCTCCACCTCCTCCTCGAGCACGGGCTCCGGGAGCTGAGCCACGAGATCGCCGCCACCGACAACGCCCTCTACCGGGTCGACCTCGTCGAGCGGCGCCGCCTCCTGGCAGACGTCTCCTCGCACCTCCGGGAGCTGCGTGCCGTTCCCGTGGCCGCCACCGACACCGGCGAGGCCCTCGAGCGCGAACTCGCCCGCCCCGGCGACTGACCGCACCCGTGCGCGGCGGTCTCAGGCGCCGCGCCGGCGCCAGGGCGGATTGTGGAGCGGCTCGGTCTGGGCCGCCCGTGGCGGACGGCGCCGGGCCTCCCGCACCGGTGTGCCCTCGGCCAGGAGGACCTTCCGGCACCGACGGCACAGTCCCTCGTGCACGTGCTCGTCGGTCCCGCAGCGCTGGCAGAAACCCGGTTGCATCCTCTTCATGTTCCGAGCATGGCCGCCCGGGCCCGGCGTCGACAGGGCACAAGGGCCCCCGGCAAGCTGGCCCGATGGGACGCGCCCTGTGCACCGACTTCTACGAGCTCAACATGGCCGCCAGCTACCTGCGCCGGGGCATGACGGCGCCGGCGACCTTCAGCCTCTTCGTCCGCCGCCTGCCACCCCGGCGGGGATTCCTGGTGGCGGCCGGGATCGAGGACTGCGTCGAGTGGCTGGAGGGCTTCGGCTTCGACGAGGGGGACCTCGGGTACCTGGCCGGCCTCGGGTTCGAGGAGCGGGACCTCGAGGCCCTGGCCGGGCTCAGGTTCACCGGTGAGCTCTGGGCAATCCCAGAGGGCCGGGTCGTCTTCGCCGGCGAGCCCTTGCTCGAGTTGACCGCCCCCCTGCCCGAGGCCCAGCTGGCCGAGACCTTCCTCCTCAACCAGGTCACCTTCCAGACGGCTCTCGCCTCCAAGGCGGCCCGGTGCCGGCTCGCCGCCGGGGAGGCGATGGAGCTCGTCGAGTTCGGCTTCCGACGCACCCACGGCGTCGACGCCGCCATGGCGGCGGCCCGGGGCGCCGCCATCGCCGGGTTCGCCGGCACCAGCAACGTGGAGGCGGCGCGGCGCTTCGGGCTCCGGGCGAGCGGCACCATGGCCCACAGCTACGTCGAGTCCTTCCCCTCCGAGCTCGACGCCTTCCGGGCCTTCGCCTCGGACCTGCCCGAGCGGGCCATCTTCCTCGTCGACACCTACGACACCGCCACCGGGGTCCGGCGCGCCGTCCGGGTCATCGGCGAGCTCGGCCTCGGGCGCCGGGCCGGGATCCGCATCGACAGCGGGGACCTCGTGGCCGTGTCACGGGAGGCCCGGGCCCTGCTCGACCAGGCCGGCCTGACCGAGGTGCGGATCTTCGTCTCGGGCGGGCTCGACGAGGGCGACCTGGCGGCCCTCGTCACCGCCGGCGCCCCCGTCGACGCCGCCGGGGTGGGCACGCGGCTCGGGGTCTCGGCCGACGCTCCCTACCTGGACAGCGTCTACAAGCTCGTCGCCTACGACGGCAGGCCCGTGATGAAGCTCTCGACCGGCAAGGAGACCGCTCCGGGGGCGAAGCAGGTCTTTCGCCGTCCCGGCCTCGACGACTGCATCGGGTTGCGCCAGGAGGAGGTCCCGCCGGGGGCCGAGGCCCTGCTGTCACCGGTCATGACCGGCGGCCGACGCCTCGCCGCCCCGCCGACGGCGGCCCAGGCGGTGCGGAGCGCCCGGGACCGCTTCGTCCGGGATGTCGCCGAGCTCCCCTCCGCCGCCGGGCGGCTCGAGGACCCCGAGGCGCCCGCGCCGGCGCGCAGCGCGGCCCTGGAAGACCTGACGGCAGAGGTCCGGGCCCGCCACCAGCAGGCAGGCGGCGACTGACGATGTCGGTCGCCGGCCACGTCCTCCACCCGGTGGCCGGCACTCGTCTCGTCGAGGGCGGGGGCGCGCACCGGCGGTGGGCGGTGCTCGGGGTGCTGTGCGTGAGCCTCCTCATCGTGAGTCTCGACAACACCATCTTGAACGTGGCGCTCCCGGTCCTGGCCCGGGACCTGCGCGCCTCGTCCAGCCAGTTGCAGTGGATCACCGACGCCTACGCAGTGGTCTTCGCCGGGCTCCTCCTCGTGGCCGGGAGCATCGGGGACCGGGTGGGGAGGCGGCGGGTCTTCGCCACCGGCCTGGTCGTCTTCGCCTGCGGCTCCGCCGCGGCGGCCTTCTCG
>JAGWNV010000118.1 GCA_028872975.1 Acidobacteriota bacterium | reverse complement strand
CGGCCGACGAGCTCGCCGCGCCGGCCCGGGCCGAGGACCTCGGGGGACTGCCGCCCGCCTATCTGATGGTCGCCGAGCAGGACCCCCTCCGCGACGAGGGCATCGACTACGCCGCCATGCTCACCCGTGCCGGCGTCGGGTGCGAGCTGCACCTCCTCTCGGGCACCTTCCACGGCTTCGACCTCGTCTGCCCCCGCAGCGCGCTGGGCCGGCGGGCACTCGAGGAGCAGGCGACGGCCCTCCGGCGCGGCCTGGCCCCGCCGGCGGCACCCGTGGGACCATCGTCGCCGTGAGGGTCCGGCGGACGTTCGCCTTCCTCGACCTGTCGGGCTTCACCGCCCTCACCGTCACCGAGGGGGACGAGCGGTCGGTGGCGGTGCTCGGCGTCTTCCGCGGGGCGCTCCGCCGCATCTGCTCCCGCCGGGGGGTCCGGATCGCCAAATGGCTGGGCGACGGCGCCATGCTCGTCGGCGTCGACACCACACCTGTGCTCTGCACCGCCCTCGAGATCCTGGCCGCCCGGGAGCTCGCCGGGGAGCGGGTGGCGGTCAAGTGCGGGATCACGAGCGGCCCCGTCATCCTCCTCGAGGGCGACGACTACATCGGCCACTCCGTGAACCTCGCCGCCCGCCTCTGCGACCTGGCCCATGGCGGCGAGGTCCTCGCCGACCCCGCCCTCGTGGCCGCCCTCCCGCCCTGGGCCCGAGCCGGCGCTCCCCGTCAGGTGGTGGTCCGGGGCGTCTCGGCCCCCGTCGACGTGGTGGACCTCGCCCTCCATCCCCTCACCGACGAGGCGACCGCCGACCCCGTCTGCGGGATCCACCTGACCGACGAGACCGCCGTCTCCTGGCGCTCGGCGGGGAGCCTGGGCCGGTGGCTCTTCTGCTCCGACAGCTGCGTCGACACCTGGGAGAGCCGCCCCGGCCCGGGCCAGGAAGGTCCCTCCGACGAGGCCTTCGTGCGGGACGGGATCGCCTGAGCCCGCCACGGAGTCGAGCCCGAGGCGGGGCGATCGAGGTCAGGACCGCAGCGAGCGGGCGAGCCGAAAGGACCCGAGGCGCAGCTCGCGGCGGCGGGACCGCTCCTCCTCGAGCTGTCGCCGCCGGCCCGCCAGCAGCTCGAAGCTCGTGACGATCCCGACGACCCGGCGGGGGCCGCTGCGCGCGACCACGGGGAGGGCCTCGAGCTGGTGCTCGGCCATGCGGTCGGCCACCGACCGGAGGGTCTCGTCGGGATAGGCGGTGACCACCTGCCGGTGCATCACCTCGGTGACGGCCGTCTCGTCACCGGTGCCCACCACGTCGGCCCGGCCCACCACGCCCACCATCTCGGCCCCCTCGCCGAGGACGGGATAGAGCCGCTGGCGCCGGGCCTGGGGGGACCCTTCGACCAGCCGACGGAGGTCGGCCGCCCGTGTCGACGCCGACACCGTGTGGAGCACCGGCTGCATGACCTCGCGGACGAAGAGGGCCTCGAGGGGGTCGACGGCGTACTCCCGCATCACGTGGAAGCCCCGCCGGGCCACCTTCTCGGTGAGGATCGACCGGCGGAGGACGAGGGTGCTCATGAGATGGGCGATGGTGCAGGCCACGAGGAGGGGCAGGAGGGACCCGGTGTCGTGGGTCAGCTCGAAGGAGAAGACGATCGAGGTGAAGGGGCTCCTCGTGACCCCGGCCAGGGTGCCCCCCATCCCCATGAGAGCCCAGGTCCCGGCGTGCCCGCCCAGGGCGTGCCCGATGAGGCCCCCCACGGCGGCCCCCATCATGAGCAGGGGCGCCAGGATCCCCCCGCTCGTCCCCGACCCGAGTGCCGTCGCCCAGATGACCAGCTTGACCACGAGCAGCAGGGCCAGGCCCCCGAGGGCGATCCGTCCGGCGAGCTCCGAGCCGATGACGCCGTAGCCCACCCCGAGGGCTTTCGGGTCCACGAGGCCGCCCAGGCCCACGACGAGGCCCCCGAGGGCGGGCCACCATGCCCAGTGCAGGGGCAGCCGCGTGAAGAGGTCCTCGGCGGAGTAGACGGCGGTGGTGAGGAGCCACGCCAGGCCGCCGGCCGCCAGCCCCACCAGTGCCGCCCCCCCGACCTCGAGGGCGGAGAACTGGCCGTGGGGCGGGACCGGGAAGAGGGGCGCCTGGCGGATGAGGCCGTGGGCGGCGAAGACCGTCCTCAAGACGTCGGCGACGGCCACCGAGACGGCGATGGGCACCATGGTGCGGGGCTTCCACTCGAAGACGAGGAGCTCGACCCCGAAGAGGGCGGCGGCGACGGGCGTGCCGAAGACCGCCGCCATGCCCCCGCAGGCACCGGCCACGAGGAGCGCCCTGCGCTCGATGGCCGAGAGCCGGAAGAACTGGGCCACGACGGACCCGAAGGCCGCTCCGGTGAGGATGATCGGCCCTTCGGCGCCGAAGGGGCCGCCGGAGCCGATGCTCACCGCCGAGGAGATGGGCTTGAGGACGGCCAGCCGGGGCTCCACCTTGGAGCCGCCGGTGAGGATGGTCTCCATCGCCTCGGGGATGCCGTGCCCGCGGATCCGCTCCGAGCCGAAGTACGCCATGGCGCCCACGACGAGCCCCCCGATCACGGGCACGGCGACGGAGGCCGCCCCGAGACGGGCGGTGCCGGGAGCCACGAGCCCCGCCCCCACGTCGCCGTAGTAGGCGACGTGGGTCACGAGGCCGATCAGGTCGAGCAGGGCGACGGCGACGCCCGCCGAGAGCGCCCCCACCACGACGGCGAGGGGCACGACCCGCCAGATCTCCGGCCCCACCGTGAAGTCGCCGAGGGCCCGCTCGAAGCTGGACCGGGGCCGCTCGTCGACCCCCCCCACGCTGTCCTCGGGCAGCCTCCGGGCCCCGAGCTCGTCCTCGGAGGCCGCCGGCGACGGCTCGACCCCTCCGAGGCCGTCTTGGTGGGCCTGATGGGTACCGGCCCCGCGCGTGACGGCGGGACCGTCGGCGCCATGACCGTCAGCACTGTCGCCCACAGAAGTATCGTAGTGCGATACGAAATTCCCGTCCCCCCGGCCGTGGCGCGTCGGGCTCGAGACCGGTGCTGCCCACCGCGCCCCGGGACCTGGCCGACGAGGACTACCGCCGCCTCCTCGCCCTGCGGACCCGCCTCCGGGGCTTCCTGCAGTGGAGCGAGCAGCAGGCCGGGGGGGCAGGGCTGAGCCCCTCCCAGCACCAGCTGCTCCTCGCCGTCCGTGGACACGACGACGCCAGGGGGCCGACGATCGGCGAGGTGGCCGACTACCTCCTCCTCCGCCACCACAGCGCCGTGGGGCTCGTGGACCGGGCCGCCGAGGCGGGCCTCGTCCGGCGGGCCGCGGACGACCGGGACGGCAGGGTGACGCGGGTCCGGCTGACCCGGCGGGGGGACCGGCTCCTCCAGCGGCTCTCCGCGCTCCATCTCGCCGAGCTCGGCCGGCTCGCCTCCCACCTCCAGCCCCTCCTGGCCGGCCTCGAGTTGGAGGTCACGAGGGACGACCATGGAGGATCCAGGACGCCGCCCACGTCCTCGGGCTGAGGACCTCGGCCGACCGCCCGACTCGCCCGACGATCGCCGTCGGTCAGCGGCGGCCGGCGATCCCCGGCTGGAGGAGGTCGGTGGCCCGGGTGTGCTTGGGACGCTCCGACCGGAGCCCGGCGGCGGCCCGGGGCGTGGTGTCGACGTCGCGGGCGCCCGCCCGGAGGGCGCCGACCGTGCACTTCTCGCGGGGCCGGACGGCGAAGGGGTCGAACCGGAAGTGCCGCATGGCGTTCTGGTGCGTGATCTTCGCCACCTCGTCGGCGGGCACCCCGGCGAGCGAGGGGGCCAGGGTCTCCGGCGAGACGGGCCAGGTCGAGTCCGAGTGGGGGTAGTCGGCCTCCCAGCAGATCCCCTCCACGCCGACGCGATGTCGCAGTTCCATCCCGGAGGGGTCGTCGATGAAGCAGGTGACGATCCGGTCGCGGAAGACGTCGCTCGGGAGCAGGTCACCGAAGTCCTGTCCCGTCCACCGGTGATGGCGGTCGTAGGTCCAGTCCATCCGGTCGAGGAAGTAGGGGATCCACCCGATCCCACCCTCCGACAGCGACACCCGGAGGTCGGGGAACTTGCGGAGCACCGGTGAGAAGAGCAGGTCGGCGGCGGCCTGGATGATGTTCACAGGCTGGAGGCCCATGAGGACGTCGATGGGGGCGTCGGGGGCCGTGACCACGAGGGAGGAGGAGGAGCCGATGTGGAGGCAGACGATCGTCCCCTCGTCCGAGCAGGCCGACCAGAAGGGGTCCCAGTGGTCGGAGTGGAAGCTGGGCAGCTTCAGCTTCGAGGGGTTCTCGGAGAAGGAGACGGCGTGGCATCCCTTGGCCCCCACCCGCCGGACCTCCGCCGCCATGGCCTCGGGGTCCCAGATGGGAGGGAGGGCGAGGGGGATGAACCGTCCCGGATAGGTCCCGCACCAATCGTCGATGTGCCAGTCGTTGTAGGCCCGGAGCACGGCGAGGCCGAGGTCGGGATCCGAGGCCTTGGCGAAGAGCTGGCCGCAGAGGTTCGGGAACGAGGGGAAGCACATGGAGCCGATCACGCCGTTGGCGTCCATGTCGCGGACCCTGTCGTGGACGTCGTAGCAGCCGGACCGGATCTCGGCGAAGGACGTCGGCTCGATCCCGTATTCCTCCACCGGCCTCCCGGCCACGGCGTTGAGGCCGATGTTGGTCGCCTCCTTGCCGGAGAACCGCCAGACCTCGGTGCCGTCCTCGCGGAAGTCGACTCGGGGCGCCTCCTCGGCGAATCGCGCCGGCAGCCGGCCCTCGAACATGTCGGGCGGCTCGACGACGTGGTCGTCGACGCTCACCAGCACCAGATCGTCGATACCCGGGGACTGCATTGGCTCCTCCCCCGCTCGCTGCCCGGCGGGCGGCCCACCGGTGCGTTCTCGTCGCCTGGAAGCCGCCGCCCGACCCTGACACGGGTGTCGGAGAACCACGTTATCGTCGGGGCCCGTGGACCGACAGGCAGAGCCTTCGGCGGCTGCCGTCGAGCCGATGGCCCTCCAGGGTGTGCGGATCCTCGACTTCACCCGGCTCGGCTTCGGTGCCCAAGCCACCCTGATCTGCGGCTGCCTCGGCGCCGAGGTCATCCGCGTCGAGAGCACCACGCGACCCGACCCCATCCGGGTGATGCCGCCGTACGTCCCCGAGCCGGGGGAGCACGGGGAGGCCTTCGGGGCCGCCACCCTGGCCAACGCCACCTCGGCACAGAGCGCCAACCGGGGCGGGATCTTCTACAAGTACAACACGGGCGGAAAACGGTCGATCACCGTGGACGCCCGCCACCCCCGGGGCCTCGCCCTGCTGCGCGACCTCGTCGCCGTCTCCGACGTGGTCACCGAGAGCTTCGCGGCGGGGACCCTCGACCGGTGGGGGCTCGGGTACGAGCAGCAGCGGGCCGTCCGGCCCGACGTCGTCTACGTCTCGATGTGCGGATTCGGCCACGAAGGCCCCGACACGGCGCACGTGACCATGGGACCCACCGCCCAGGCGCTGACCGGCCTCACCTTCATGGTGGGGCTCCCAGGCAGGCCCCCCGCCGGCTGGTCCTTCTCCTACCTCGACCACGTGGGGGGATACCTCGGTGCCGTCGCCGTCCTCGCCGGGCTCTTCCACCGGGCCAGGACGGGCGAGGGCCAGCACATCGACGTCTCCCAGCTCGAGCCGGCCACCGCCTTGTCCGGGGCCCTCTTCCTCGACGCCCTCGTGAACGGCAGGCCCTCCCGGCGGCCCGGGTTCCCCACCGGGAACCGCCGGCCCACGACGGCGCCCGGGGGGGCCTACCGGGCCGCCGGCGACGACCGGTGGATCGTGATCTCCTGCCGGACCGACGACCACTGGCGGGGCCTCCTGAAGGCGATGGGCGAGCCCGCATGGGCGGCCGATCCCCGGTTCGCCACCTTCGACGGCCGCCGCGCCCACGCCGACGAGCTCGACGGGCACGTCGAGGAGTGGACCTCGGCCCGGGACCGCTACGAGGCCATGCGGGACTTGCAGGCGGCCGGCGTCCCGGCAGGAGCGGTACAGGACGCCGCCGACCGCCTCGAGCGCGACCCCCAGCTGGCCGCCCGGGGACACTTCACCCTGCTCGGCAACGAAGAGGTGGCCCCCCTCCCCCTCGAGGGCCTGCCGGTGCGCCTGGGGAGGACGCCCGCCCACACCGGTGGCCTCCTCCACCGGGGCCCGCCCACCTTGGGCCGGGACACCGACGCCGTCCTCGGCGACCTACTCGGGATGACCGAGGGGGAGATCGAGGAGCTCCGCGCCGAAGGGGTCCTGTCGTGAGCCCCTCGCCCCCGCTCGACGGCGTCCGGGTCCTCGAGCTCACCGACGAGTCGGCGGAGTACTGCGGACGGCTCCTCGCCGGCCTCGGGGCCGACGTGGTGAAGATCGAGCCACCCGAGGGCTCGCCGTCGCGTCGCCTCGAGCCGTTCCTCGACGACGAGCCGGGCCCCGACCGGAGCCTGGCCTTCTGGGCCGACAACGTGGGGAAGCGGTCCGTGGTGGTGCCGGGAGGGCCCGACGGCGACGCCGCCGTGCGCCGTCTCGCCACCGGCGCCGACGTCCTCGTCCACACCCTCCGGCCCGCCGAAGCGGCGGCCCGGGGCCTCGGCTCCGAGGACCTCGAGGCCCTGGCGCCGCACCTCGTCGTCTGCGCCCTCACACCCTTCGGGTCGACCGGCCCCTGGGCCGACTACGAGGCCGACGACCTCGTCCTCATGGCCCTCGGCGGGTCGATGGCCGCCTGCGGGTACGGGCCCGGACCCGACGGGACCTACGACACCCCTCCCCTGGCTGCCCACGGGGAGCAGGCCTGGCGGACGGCGGCGACCTACGCGGCCATCGCCGTGATGGCCGCATTGTGGTGGCGGGACCGTGGCGAGGACGGCCGGGGGCAGACGATCGACGTCTCGGCCCACGAGTGCTCGGCCTCGATGACCGAGTGGCACTGCATGACCTATCTCTGCTCGGGCGCCGTCCACCGCCGGGGGCCCCACCCGACGCTGACCGCCGCCGACGGCCGCCAGGTCGCCGCCTTGAACCCGGACTTCCTCGGGCCCCACGTCTTCGCCAACATGCTCACCATGCTCGAGGCCGAGGGAGTCGCCGGGCCCCTCTCCGACCCCGCCTTCGCCGACCCGGTCCACCGGGCCGCCAACTACCGGGAGGTCTGGCGGGCGATGAAACGGCTGGCCGAGGCACACGACGGCGAGACCCTCTACCGGCTGGGGCAGAGCGCCGGGCTCCCCTGGGGCGTGATCCGGTCCCCCGACGAGGTCGCCGAGGACGCCCACCTCCGGGCCCGGGGCCACTTCGTCGAGCTCGACCATCCCGAGGTCGGCCGGCGGGTCGCCTATCCCGGCGCCCCCTTCCTCGCCCACGGCTCCCCGTGGCGGATGGACCGGCGCCCGCCGCTGCTCGGCGAGCACACCGCCGAGGTGGCCGCCGAATGGGGCGTCTCCCCGTGAGCCTCCACCGCACCACCCGCCGGCCCCGGCGGGCCTGTCTGGTCGGGGTGGGCGAGACCGGGTACGCCAAGTGGGGAGGCATCGCCGACAAGAGCGAGTACCAGCTCGCCGTGGAGGCTGTTCTCGCCGCGCTGGCCGACGCCGGCATCGGGGTCGACGACGTGGACGGGCTGGCGA
>JAGWNV010000117.1 GCA_028872975.1 Acidobacteriota bacterium | reverse complement strand
GGCGTCGACGTAGTCGTAGACGACTCTCGGCAGCGCCCGCCGGGCCCGCCGGCGGGCGTCGGCGACGCTCGAGAAGGAGGTGGGCATGACGCCATTGTTCCCTGCCGCGCCGGGGCCGTGCCTGCCGGCCGGGCCGGTCAGGACGCGGGGGTCGCCGAGGCGGCGGGCGCCGGTGCCGCGGTCCCGCAGGAGCCGTCCATCTCCTCGCCGGCGACGGCCTCGAGGGCGCCGGCGAGGGTCACCAGCTGCTGGCGCGACAGCCGGTCGACGAAATTGCGCCGCACCTGGTCGACGTGGTCGGGCGCGGCGCGGGCCAGGCGCTCCCTGCCCGCCGCGGTCAGCACGGCGAAGGCGCCCCGGCGGTCGGTCGGGCAACGGACCCGTTCGACGAGGCCGCTGCGGACCAGGGTGTCGAGGCGCCTGGTGAGCCCGCTCGGGGAGAGGAGCATCCGCTCGGCGAGCTCGCTCATCCGCATCTGACCGCTTTCGGCCTCGCTCAGCTCCACGAGGACCCCGTAGTCGGCCACCGACATCCCCTGGGTGGCCTGCAGCTCGGCGTCGAGGCGGTGGAGGAGCCGGCGGTGGGCGCCGAGCAGCGACCGCCAGGCCCGCATCTCGACGTCGTCCAGCCAGGGACGCTGCGCCACGCCAGCCAGCCTACCGGGATTCTTGCGGCCACAACTGCTTTGGTCCGGTGCCTTCTCGGTAGCGTGCCGGCGTGCCGTCTGCCCCCTCCGTGCCCGAGCTCCTCGCCGACCTCGCCGAGGAGCAGGCCGACCTCGACGCCCTCGTGGACGGCATCGACGAGGAGCAGTGGGCGACGCCGACACCGGCCGAGGGCTGGACGGTCCGCGACCAGATCGGCCACCTCGCCTTCTTCGACGAGATGGGGCGCCTCGCCATCGAGGCGCCCGACGGCTTCTCGGCGCGGGCGCAGGCCGCCATGGAGGCCGCCGCCGAGGGCCGCGACCCCATGGCCGAGCACCTCGAGCGGGGCAGGGCCATGACCGGCGCCGAGGTCCGGGCCTGGTGGAACACCGCCCGGGCGGGGTTCCTCGCCGCTGCCGCCGGTCTGTCGGACGACGCCCGGGTGCCCTGGTACGGCCCGCCCATGAGCCCACGGTCGTTCGTCTCGGCCCGGCTCATGGAGACCTGGGCCCACGGCCAGGACGTCGCCGACGCGCTCGGCCGCAGCCGGACCCCGACGCGCCGCCTCGCCCACGTCGCCCAGCTCGGGGTGCGGGCCCGGCCCTTCTCTTTCGCCGTGCGGGGCCTCGACGCCCCTGCCGAGGACGTCCGCGTCGAGCTCGAGGGTCCTTCCGATGAGACCTGGACGTGGGGGGAGGAGGGCGCCCCCGGGCTCGTCCGGGGGATGGCGCTCGAGTTCTGCCTCGTCGTCACCCAGCGAAGGCACCTCGACGACACCGCCCTCGTCGTGGAGGGCGACTCGGCCCGGGAGTGGATGGCCATCGCCCAGGCCTTCGCCGGACCCCCCGGCGCCGGCAGGCCGCCGTCTGGCTGAGGCGACGGGAGCGGTCGCCTCAGCCGAGGGGGGCGTCTGCTCGTCCAGGTCGTCGCCGGACGTACCCGAGGCGCCGGACCGTCTCCACAGCCACAGGGCCGTGAGGGCGCCTGCCGCGAACAGGGCCAGGCCGGCACCCTGGACGAGGACCGGTCCGATGCCGCTCTCGGACTGAGTGGAGCCGACCTGGGCGTGGGTCCCCAGCCAGAAGTGCTCCTCGAGGAACCGTGCCAATCCCCAAAGCCCCATGGCGACGGAGAGCACCAGCCCGGTCGGGCGCCGGCGGACGTAGCGCTCGACGAGGAGCAGCACGCCGAAGATGACGAAGCTGTCGATGGACTGGATGATGGGGACCGGGACGCGCTTGCCGGTCTCGCCGGCGTAGTACATGCCGTACCAGGCCGTCGTCGGCGCCCCGCCACCGGCCACCATCAGCTGGGGCCCGAGGAGCCGGCCGATTCCCCAAGCCGCCATGAGCACCGGGGCCACGACGTCGAAGGCGGTGAGGACGCCGAGCTGCGGGCAGCGGCGCCGGGCGAGGAGGAGCCCTGTCGGGACTCCGAACAGCAGGCCGCCGAAGGACGAGAGCCCGCCGTGCCAGATGGAGAGGATCTGGCCCGGGTTCGCCGAGTAGTAGGACCAGTTGGAGACGACGTGGAGGGTGCGGGCGCCCACGATGGAGCTCACCACGACCCAGAGGAACATCCCCGTGACCCACGCCGTGGGGTAGCCGCGTCGGCGAAGGCGGCGCTCGAAGTAGCGGTAGGCGAGCCAGAACGTCACGGCCAGCCCGATGCCGTAGGTGTGGACCAGGAGCGGCCCGATGTGGAACGACACGGGGATTGGCTTCAAGACGGTCCTCGGGTGCCTGCGCCTTGCGGGCGCTCCGGCCAGGCTACTGCCGGCCCCCCTCCGGCCGACACCGCCCCCGAGACAGCGGCACGCCGTTGCTGCAGTAGCGTGCCGACCGCCGCCGACCGGGCGGCGGCGAGCGGAGGGCAAGTGGTCGCAGACGAGCACGAGCAGTCCGCCCCGCGGGGGGCCCTCTCCGGCGTCGAGCCGTCGCTGGCGGGCAAGGTCGCCGTTGTGACCGGTGCCGCCTCGGGCATCGGGCTGGCGAGCGGACGGGCCCTGGCGACCCGGGGAGCCCGGGTGCTGTGTGTCGACGTGGACGCCGAGGGCGCCCGGCGCGCCGCCGAGGAGCTCAGGGGGGTGCCCCTCGTCGCCGACGTGAGCAGCGTGGAGCAGTGGGGCGAGGTGGCCAGGATGGCTGCCGATCTCGGGGGAGCCGACATCGCCCTGCTGAACGCCGGTGTGACGACGGGGGAGGAGGACGTCACCGCCTTCACCGACGACCAGTACCGGCGGATCATGGGCGTGAACGTGGGGGGCGTCGTCTTCGGCCTGCGGGCGCTCGTGCCCCAGATGGCGGAGAAGGGCGCCGGGGCCGTCGTGGCCACGGCGTCGATGGCAGGGCTCATCGCCTTCCCCGGCGACCCGCTCTACACGGCCACCAAGCACGCCGTGGTCGGCTTCGTCCGGGCCGTGGCGCCGCGTCTCGCCGACCAGGGGATCCTCGTCAACGCCGTGTGCCCGAGCCTCGTCGACACCCCGCTCATCGACGGGCCCATCCGCGAAACCCTGGCCGGTGCCGGGTTCCCCCTCATCTCCGCCGAGCAGGTGGCCGAGGCCGTCGTGCACTGCCTCGGAAGCGGCAGGAGCGGCGAGGCGGTGTTCGTGCAGCTGGGCTGGCCGCCCACCGCCTACCGCTTCGGCCACCCGCCGGGGCCGCGGCAGGCCGACGCCCAGGGCAGGGTCCCGCCCGGCTGGCTGGCCGAGCAACCGAGCTGAGCGCCGCCGGCCACCGAGTGGTGCTGCGCCGGTAGCGTCGGGGCAGCGTGCACCCCATCGAGCGCCTTCGTTACGTCGCCCGGGCCGGCTGGGCCGGGCCGGCCGAGCTCGGCGCCGAGGCCGCCTACGCCCTGGCCGAGCTGGCCGAGACGGAGCCCGCCGCTCTCCTCCCCGCCTGCCGCCGGCTCCTCCAGCACAACCCGACGTGCGGTCCCTTGTGGTGGGTGGCGGCGCGCCTGTTGGCGGCGGGGGACGCACTGGCGGAGGCGACGCGATGCGCCGACGCCCTCGAGGACGACCCCACCGACGAGCTCCTCGAGGAGGCCCTGGACGGGCGTCGCGCCGTCCGCCACGGGGGCGTGGCCGAGGTGGCCGCCGCCGACGTGGTGCTCGTCGGCGTGGACGCCTTCGGCCCCGGGGGCATGGTCGTCGACGGGGACGACCTGGGGCTCCTCGAGGCGGCCCGGGCCCTCGAGGTCGACGTCTGGGTGGTGGCCGGCGTCGGCCGGGTCCTGCCGGCGCGTCTGTGGCAGGCGCTCACCGAGCTCGCCCGGTGCCCGCCCTCCGGTCCCCGCGCCGTGGTGCCGGCCTTCTTCGACGGCGGTGGTGCCGTCGCCGGCACCGTCGTCGGCCTCGGTGGGGTGGCGGCGGCGTGCGGGCCGGCAGGGGTCGTGTCGGTGGCCCAGGCCCTCGCCGCCTGCGACTGCCCCGACCCGCCGGAACTCGTGGGGCGTTGGTGAGCAGCGCACCCCGTCGGTAGTCTCCGGCGGGCGTCGCGCCCACCGAGGACGGAGGTCGCCATGGGCGAGGAGATCGAGTTCCCGAGCAACGGCGGCACCGGGGGCGGGTATCTCGCCTCGCCGGCGTCGGGACCCGGGCCCGGGGTGGTCGTCATCCAGGAGTGGTGGGGGCTCGTGCCTCACATCGCCGACGTGGCCGACCGGTTCGCCGCCGAAGGCTTTACGGCCCTGGCGCCCGACCTCTACCACGGCACGAAGGTCCCGGTCGGCGAGCCCGACGAGGCCGGCAAGGAGATGATGGCCCTCGACCTGGGCCGCGCCGGCAGGGACCTGTCGGGGGCGGTCGACGAGCTGTCCCGGCGCGCCTCGGGATCGCGGGTCGGCGTGGTCGGGTTCTGCATGGGCGGGGGCCTGGCCCTGGTCCTCGCCTGCCAGCGGCCCGACGCCGTGGGCGCCTGCGTCCCCTTCTACGGCCTCATCCCGTGGCCCGAAGCCCGGCCCGACTACGCCAAACTCGACGCCCCGGTGCTCATGCACATCGCCGGGCGCGACGAGTTCTTCTCGCCGGCGGCGGCCGCCGACCTCGAGGCCACCCTCCGGGCGCTCGGAAAGCAGGCCGAGTCCCACGTCTACGACGGCGCCCAGCACGCCTTCTTCAACGACACCCGCCCTGAGGTCCACGACGCCGAGGCGTCGGGGCTGGCCTGGCGGCGCACCGTCGACTTCCTCCACGCCCAACTGGGGTGAGCGCCGGAGCGGCCGCCGGCTGCGTGGCGCAGTACCTCGAGATCGGCCTGGGTCTCGGCCGCCACGTCGAGGGCCTCGTCGACGCCTACTACGGCCCTGCCGAGCTCGCCGCCCAGACGGCGGCCGAGCCGCCCCGGGCACCGGCCCTGCTGGCCGACCGGGCGCGCCGGCTCCTCGCCGAGCTCGAGGCCGGGGTGCCGCTCGACGCCGACTCCGCCGAGGACCCCCGTCGCCGGGCGTGGCTCGCCGCCCAGGTGCGCGGCCTCTTGACCACCGCTCGTCGGCTCGCGGGCGAGGACATCGGCTACGTCGAGGAGGTCGAGGCGTGTTACGGGGTGCGGCCCGCCCCGGTACCCGAGGACGTCCTCGCCGCCGCCCACGAGCGGCTCGCCGAGGCGCTCCCCGGCGAGGGGCCGCTTCCCGAGCGCCTCATCGCCTGGCGGGAGGCCCACGCCGTGGCGACCGACGTCCTGCCGTCGGCCATCGCCTCGCTGGCCGACGACCTCCGCCAGCGCACGTCCCGGCTCTTCGGGCTCCCGGACGGGGAGCAGGTCGACTTCGAGCTCGTGACCGACAAGCCCTGGTCCGGCTTCAACACCTACCTCGGCGACCTGCGGTCCCGGGTCGACGTGAACACCGACCTGCCCGTGCTCTCCACGTCGCTCGCCCACCTGGTGGCCCACGAGGCCTATCCCGGGCACCACACCGAGCACTCACGCAAGGAGGCCGGGCTCGTGCGCCGACGGCGGTACCTCGAGGAGTCGATCTTCCTCGTGGGGACCCCGGCCGCCCTGGTCGCCGAGGGGCTCGCCGACCTCGGCCTCGAGGTCGTGGTGGGCAGGCGCCCCGAGGAGGTGGTGGCCGAGCACCTGCGCCCCCTCGGGATCCGCTACGACACCGAGGTCGTGGCCGCCGTCGCCGAAGCGGGTGAGGCGCTCTCGGCCGTCCGGGCCAACGCCGCCCTGCGGCTGCACGCCGAGGGCGCCGACGAGGACGGCGTGGTCGACGAGGTGGCGCGCTGGGCCCTCCTGCCCCGCCAGCGAGCGGCCAAGGCCGTCGAGTTCCTCCTGCACCCCACCTGGCGCGCCTACGTCTTCTGTTACACCGAGGGCCTGCCGTTGTGCCGGCGGTTCGTCGCCGGCGACCCGGCACGTTTCGCCCGGCTCGTCACCGAGCAGATGACGCCGGCCGACCTCGGCGCCTGACGGCGCTGCTCGGCGGGGTGCCGTTCACCTTTGGAGGGTCGTAGGCAGCGCCGGTAGCATCGGCGCCATGTCCGAACGCAGTCGCAACCTGCCCCGCCGGTCCTGTTTCTCCACGCCCGGCTCCAACGACCGGTTCCTGGAGAAGGCGCCCACGGTCCCGGCCGACATGTCGTTCCTCGACCTCGAGGACTCGGTCGCCCCACTCGAGAAGGACGCCGCCCGGGCCAAGGTGGTCGAGGCCATCCGCAAGCAGAGCTGGGACGAGCGGGTGCTGTGCGTCCGGATCAACGCCTGGGACACGGAGTGGACCTATGGCGACGTGATCGAGGTGGTGGGAAGCGCCGGCGAGCGGCTCGACGAGGTCATGCTGCCCAAGGTCCAGTCGGCGGCCGAGGTCGTCGCCCTCGACCTCCTCCTCACCCAGGTGGAGAAGCGTAGCGGGCTGCCTTTGGGCCACATCGGGATCGAGGCCCAGATCGAGACCACGCGCGGGCTCATCAACGTGGACGAGATCTGCGCCGCCTCGCCCCGGCTGGAGACGATCATCTTCGGCCCCGCCGACTTCGCCGCCTCCATGGAGATGCCGGTGCTGACCGGGGGCGTGCAGATCCCCGAGTACCCCGGCGACCACTTCAACTACGTGTTCTCCCGCATCCTCATGGCCGGCCGGGCCAACGGGCTCCAGGTCATCGACGGCCCCTACCTCAAGGTGAAGGACATGGAGGGCCTGCGGGACTTCACCCAGCGCACCAGGGTGCTCGGCTACGACGGAAAATGGGCCCTCACGCCGGACCAGGTGACGGTCTTGAACGAGATGTACTCACCCACCCAGGAGCAGTTCGACCGGGCGTGGGACATCCTCGACGCCTACCAGAAGGCCACCGAGGACGACCGGAAGGGCGCCGTCATGTTCGGCGACGAGATGATCGACGAGGCGAGCCGCAAGATGGCGACCAAGTTCGTAGTGCGAGGGGAACGAGCCGGGCTCCGACGCTCGTCTGGCTGACGTTGTCCGACAATTGCCGAACCACCCGTCCGGTGACCGGGCACTCCCCAACTCAGATCACAGTTCGCTGTTGTGTTCTCGAAGCGAGAACAGGGGGTTGTCCCAGAGGTCGTACGGGATGGTTCCCGGGGTGATCCCCGATCTCCACAACACGTAGGGCAGACTCAGCTGGTCCTGGTATGTCCAACGAAGGTTCTCGCGCATCCACCGCCGACCGAAACTCCGTAGGGCACGCTTACTGTTGTCACGCACGATCACCCCTGCCGCAAAGAGACCGTTCGTACCCGGGTAGCCGCGATTGCGGTAATGCTCGACTTGTTCGATCAGCGGCAATGCGGCGTACTTCGGCAAGGTCTTCGATGCCTCGGCTTCGTCGAAGATGTTCTCGCGAACCGGGTGCTTGAAGAACGCCAGCCCGCTGCCGTTGAGTGCCGAGAGTACGGTGTCAGCGAAAGACGCGGTCGAAAGGACGATGCCACCGTCGATCCATATTGTATATCGGTACCCTGGCAGCTCTTTTTCGGGACGAATCTTGAACCATTTCGCCGACAGCCTGGGATGTTCGAAGCGAGGCCGACGGACTTCGACTCGCCATGTCTCGGACTTGAGGCCTGGATC
>JAGWNV010000116.1 GCA_028872975.1 Acidobacteriota bacterium | reverse complement strand
TGCGCCGAGGGGACGGGCTCGGCGGGGCGGCTGGCCGAGGTCCTGGCCGAGGAGGGCCTGTCGGTCCCCGTCGTCGGGGCCGGGGCCGACCTCGACCGCCCCGGCGTCCGCATCGTCGTCGCCGGGCTCGACCGGGGCTTCGTCGTCCCCGGCGCCAAGGTGGCGGTCCTGGCCGAGGCCGACCTGACCGGCCGCCGCCGGCCGCACCGGGTGGCCCGGGCCCGGGCGCGGGCCACCGACGGGTTCTTCGACGACCTCGCTCCCGGCGACTACGTGGTGCACCGCCAGCACGGCGTGGCCCGCTACGCCGGGATGGTGACGCGGACGGTCAACGGGGCGGCGCGCGACTACCTGCTCCTCGAGTACCGGGGCGACGACAAGCTCTACCTCCCCTCCGACCAGATCGAGGCCCTCACCCCCTACAGCGGCGGCGAGGCCCCCACGCTGAGCAGGCTGGGCGGGAGCGAATGGGCCCGGACCCGGGCCAAGGCCCGGGCCGCCGTCCACCAGGTCGCCCGGGAGCTCGTCGAGCTGTACCGGGCCCGGATGCAGATCGAGGGCCACGCCTTCCCCCCCGACACCCCGTGGCAGGCCGAGCTCGAGCAGGGCTTCGGATTCGTGGAGACCCTCGACCAGCTCCGGGCCGTCGAGGAGGTGAAGGCCGACATGGAGACGGCGGTCCCCATGGACCGCCTCGTGTGCGGCGACGTCGGGTTCGGCAAGACCGAGGTGGCGGTCCGGGCCGCCTTCAAGGCCGTCCAGGACGGCACGCAGGTGGCCGTCCTCGTGCCGACGACGCTCCTCGCCCAGCAGCACAGCCAGACCTTCGCCGAGCGCTACGCCGGGTACCCGGTGCGCGTCGAGATGCTGAGCCGCTTCCTCACGCCGGCCCAGGCCCGCCAGGTGGTCCAGGGGCTCGCCGACGGCACCGTCGACGTGGTGGTGGGCACCCACCGGCTGCTGGCCGGCGACGTCGCCTTCAAGCGCCTGGGCCTGCTGGTGGTGGACGAGGAGCAGCGCTTCGGGGTGAGCCACAAGGAAGCCATCAAGGCCCTCTCCACCGGCGTGGACGTCCTCACCCTCACGGCCAGCCCCATCCCCCGGACCCTCGAGATGGCCCTCACCGGCATCAGGGAGATGTCGCTCATCAACACCCCCCCGGCCGAGCGTCAGCCCATCCTCACCTACGTCGGCGAGTACGACGAGGCGGCCGTGGTGGAGGCGCTCCGACGGGAGCTGCTGCGCGAGGGGCAGGTCTTCTTCGTCCACAACTGGGTCCAGGACATCGACGCCGTCGCCACCCGCCTGCGCCGGCTGGTCCCCGAGGCCCGCGTCGCCGTGGCCCACGGCCAGATGGACGAGGGCTCGCTCGAGAAGGTGGTGCTCGACTTCTGGGAGAAGCACTACGACGTGCTCGTCTGCACCACCATCATCGAGTCGGGCATCGACATGCCCACCGTCAACACCCTGGTGGTGGACCGGGCCGACCGGCTGGGGCTGGGCCAGCTCCACCAGCTCCGGGGGCGGGTGGGTCGCTCGGGACATCGCGCCTACGCCTATCTCCTCCATCCCGCCGACCGGGTCCTCTCCGAGGCCGCCTACGAGCGGCTGCGGACCATCGGGGAGCACACCGAGCTCGGCAGCGGCTTCAAGATCGCCATGCGGGACCTCGAGATCCGAGGGGCCGGGAACCTCCTCGGGCGCGACCAGTCGGGCCACATCGCCGCGGTGGGCTACGACCTCTACGTGCAGCTCGTGGCCGAGGCGGTGGCCGAGCTCAAGGGCGAGCCCCTCCGCCAGCCCGTCACCGTCACCATCGACATCCCCTCCGACGCCCATCTCCCCGCCGACTACGTGGCACGAGAGGACCTGCTGCTGGAGGCCTACCGGCGGCTCGCCGCCGTCGTCGGCGACGAGGAGGTGGCCGATATCCGCGCCGAGTGGGAGGACCGCTTCGGTCCCGTGCCGTCGCCGGCCGAGGCGCTCCTGGCGGTTGCCGCCCTCCGGGTGCAGTGCCTGCGCACCGGGGTGCGGGAGGTGACCGCCACGGCGGCCCGGCCGTCGGCTGTGGCGGGACGCAAGCGTCAGGTCCTGGCCCGGCTCTCGCCCCTGGAGCTCCCCGCCTCCGCCCGGGTCCGGCTCCGGCGGCTGCACCCCGAGGCGCTCTACAAGGAGGAGCCCAAGCAGCTCCAGGTGCCCCTCGACCCCGAGGACGTCGCCGGCAGCCTGGTGGCGCTCCTCGAGGCGCTGGTCCCGCCCCCGGCCCCGGACGAGCCCACTTCGGAGGGGCGCGGGCGCGCCGATAGAGTGGCCGCCTCGTGAAGCGCCTCCTGGCCCTCGCCGCCCTGGCGGCCCTCGCCGCCACCGGCACGGCCTGCGACCTCTCGCCCCCGGCGGCCACGACGGCCGGGGCGACGGTGAGCCGGAGCCAGCTCATGGCCCAGCTCCAGGCCGTGGCCGGGAACAACCCCTACGTCCAGTGCACCCTCGCCGCCCAGGGCGTGAACCTCCCCCAGTCGGTGGCCGGCGCCGGCACCGACACCGTCTCGGCCGGCTTCGCCGCCTACCAGCTTTCGACCCTCGTCCTCGAACGCCTGGTCGACGCCGACCTGGCCCGCCGGGGCCGGTCGGTGAGCGCCGCCGACGTGGCCGCCGCCAGGGTCGACCTCGCCGCCCAGGTGTCGTCGGCCGAGCAGTCCGGATCGTGCCCCCTCACGCTGACTGGGGCGCAGGTGATCGACCGGCTCCCCGGGGTGTTCCGCCAGGAGCAGACCGGGTTCTTCGCCGCCCAGGAGCGCCTGGCCGAGGTCGTCGGCCGCCTGGACGTGAGCGCGGCGGCCCTCCGGGCCTACTACGACAGCCATCCCACCCAGTTCGAGCAGCTGTGCCTGAGCGACATCGCCGTCCAGAGCAAGGCCCAGGCCCAGCAGATCCACGACGCCATCGCCTCGGGGTCGGCGGCCTTCGCCACCGAGGCCCAGCAGTCCTCGGTCGACCAGCAGACCGCCGCCCAGGGAGGGAAGCTCGGCTGCGTGGCCAGGTCGCAGATCGCCAACCAGGTGATCCTGGGGGTGCTGGCCCCGCTGCACGCCGGGCAGATCACCCAGCCCTTCCAGGAGCCGTCCGGCAGCGGGGCGAACGTCTGGCTCATCCTCCGCCTCGACGGGACGCAGTCGGTGCCGTTCTCGGTGGCCCAGTCCCAGATCCGCCAGCAGCTCCTCTCCTCGAGGAGCGCCGTGGTCTCGGCGGAGTTCGGCCGCATCACCCGCGACGCCAAGGTGACCGTCGACCCCCGCTTCGGGTCCTGGAGCCCGACGGCCGGCATCCGGCCGCCCAAGCCGCCGCCCGCCCCGTACCTGCTGTCGCGCACCGCCAACCAGTCGACCGGGTAGTGGGGGCGCGGCGTCCCAAGGTGGTGGTGGTCGGGCTCGGCCCGGCCGGCGCGGAGCTCGTGCCCGAGGCGGGACGCACGGCCCTCGAGTCGGCGGCGAGGGCGTTCCTCCGGACCACCCGCCATCCCGCCGTGGCCGGGCTCCCGGGGCGACCCGAGTCCTTCGACGACCTCTACGAGTCGGCGCCCGGCTACGACGACCTCTACGCGGAGATGGCCGAGCGGCTGGTGGAGGCGGCCGTCGAGGCGGCGGCCGGCGGCGGTTTCGTCGCCTACGCCGTGCCCGGCTCCCCGTACGTCGCCGAGCGGTCGGTGGCGGCGCTGCGCGCCGACGGCCGGGTCGAGGTGGAGATCGTCGCCGCCCCCTCGTTCCTGGACCTGGCCTGGGACCGCCTCGGCGTCGACCCCCTGGTGGCCTCCGTCCGGCTCGTGGACGCCCACGCCTTCGCCACCGACGCCGCCGGCCAGCGGGGCCCACTGCTCGTCGGCCACTGTCACAGCAGGGCCGTGCTCTCCGAGGTGAAGCTCGCCGTCGAGGACCCGGGCGAGACCACGGTGACGGTCCTGCACCACCTGGGGCTCCCCGACGAGGAGATCCGGGAGGTGCCCTGGGACGACCTCGACAGGATCGTCGAGCCCGACCATCTGACGTCGCTGTGGATCCCGGTGCTGGCCAGCCCCGTCGCCGCCGACCTGGTGCGCCTGGAGGAGCTCGTGCGGGTGCTGCGGGCCCGGTGCCCGTGGGACAGCACCCAGACCCACGGGTCGCTGGCCCGGCACCTGCTCGAGGAGTCCTACGAGGCCCTCGACGCCATCGAGACCCTCTCGGCCGCCGAGCCCGATCCGCCCGCCGCCGCCGTGGCCCATCTCGAGGAGGAGCTCGGCGACCTGCTCTTCCAGGTCGTCATCCACTCGGTCCTCGCCGCCGAGGAGGGCCGGTTCACCCTGGCCGACGTGGCCCGGGTGGTGCACGACAAGCTCGTCGCCCGCCATCCGCACGTGTTCGGCGACGTCGAGGCGCACACGCCCGAGCAGGTGGCCGAGCGGTGGGAGCAGCTCAAGAAGACGGAGAAGGGACGGGCCAGCGTCACCGAGGGGATCCCCGACGCCCTCCCGGCCCTGGCGCTGGCGGCCAAGCTCCAGCGCAAGGCCGAGTCGGTGTCCATGAGCCGGAGCGACGTCGCCGAGCGGCGGCGGCGGCTGGAGGAGGGCGTCCGCCGGCTCGACGCCCTGCCCGAGGACCGTTCGGGCGAGACCCTGGACGCCTCGGCTGGGGAGATCGAGGCCGTCGGCCAGCTGCTCTTCGACGTCGCCGACGTCGCCCGTCGGGCGGGGATCGACCCCGAGACCGCCCTTCGGGGCCACGCCCTGCGATTCCGGCGCGCCCTGGAGGACGCCGAGCGAACCGGCTGACCCACCTGGTGCTACGAACACGGGAGGGGCCCCGTGACCGGGGCGTCCGCTCCCCTCCGCGGCCGGTCGGCCACAGGCAGGTAACTTTGACAACAGCAACCACAGGGGCAACAGCGATATGAGCGCCATCGAGCAGGTACGTGCTCGGGAGGTCTTGGACTCCCGCGGCAATCCCACAGTCGAGGTCGAGGTGGCCCTGGAGTCGGGGGCGGCCGGGCGTGCCATCGTGCCCTCGGGGGCCTCGACCGGCAGCCACGAGGCCACCGAATGGCGCGACGGCGGGGAGCGCTACGGCGGCAAGGGCGTCCTCGGGGCCGTCGAGCACGTGAACGGGGAGCTCGCCGACGTGCTCGAGGGCTTCGAGGCGAGCGACCAGCGGGCCGTCGACTTCGCCATGGTCGACCTCGACGGGACCCCCACCAAGGGGCGTCTCGGCGCCAACGCCGTCCTCGGGGTCTCCCTGGCCGTGGCCCGGGCCTCGGCGGTGGAAGCCGACCTCCCCCTCTACCGCTACGTCGGGGGCACCAACGCCCACGTGCTGCCGGTGCCCCAGATGAACGTGCTGAACGGGGGCGTCCACGCCGACAACTCCGTCGACTTCCAGGAGTTCATGGTCCTGCCCGTCGGTGCCGCCTCGTGGTCCGAGGCCCTCCGGTGGGGGGTGGAGACCTATCACGCCCTCCAGAAGGTGCTCCGGTCCCGGAAGCTCTCGACGACCGTCGGGGACGAGGGGGGCTTCGCCCCCGACCTTCCCTCCAACGAGACCGCCGTGCAGGTGCTCGTCGAGGCCATCGAGGCCGCCGGCCGGGTCCCCGGGGACGAGGTCGCCATCGGCATGGACCCCGCCACCACCGAGCTGTGGAAGGACGGGGCCTACGAGCTCGCCGGGGAGGGCCGGCGGCTGTCGCCGGGGGAGATAATCGAGTACTGGGCCCGGCTCTGTGACCGGTACCCCATCGTCTCCATCGAGGACGGCATGGCCGAGGACGACTGGGATGGCTGGGCGCAGCTGACCTCGGCGCTCGGCCATCGGGTCCAGCTCGTCGGCGACGACCTCTTCGTGACCAACCTCTCCAGACTGGAGCGGGGGATCGCCACCGGCGTGGCCAACTCGATCCTGGTGAAGGTCAACCAGATCGGCACCCTCACCGAGGCCCTCGACACCATGGCCGGCGCGGCGCGTGCCGGCTACACCTGCGTGATGTCGCACCGCTCCGGGGAGACCGAGGACACCACGATCGCCGATCTCGCCGTGGCCACGGGCTGCGGGCAGATCAAGACCGGTGCCCCGGCTCGTTCCGACCGAGTGGCCAAGTACAACCAGCTGCTGCGCATCGAGGACGAGTTGGGCGAGTCGGCCGCCTACCTGGGGGGGAGCGCCCTCAACGGGACCCGGGCCCGGGGGTCGGCCGGCGCGTGAGCCCGGCCCGCCCCACCCGTCGCCGTCGTCCCCCGGGCCGACCCGAGAAGGGCGCCTCGGCGGCCCGCGCCCGGGCCCGCCGCGCCAAGGGGGGCGTCCGGCGGCGGCAGTCCCGGAGGGGCGGTCCCCGGCTCCTCCAGCTCGGCTCCTGGCGCCGTCCCCGGCCCGTCATGGTGGTGGGGGTCGCCTTCGCCGGTGTCGTGCTCGTGACCTCGATGCCGGTCTCGGCCCTGCTCACCCAGCACCACCAGCTCGCCACCACCTCCGCGGCGCTGGCCCAGGCGCAGTCCGCCGACGCGTCGCTCGCCGCCGAGGCCAAGGCCCTCGCCGACGCCGGGACGGTGGGCAGGCTGGCCCGCTCCGACTACGGCCTCGTGCCGTCGGGGCAGAAGGCCTACGTGATCCTTCCTCCCGCCGGGGCCTCGAACGCCGAGGTGGCCGGGTCCGGCCACGTCCCCCTGGAGGGCGCCCCGGTCGAGCCGGGGTCGAGCCAGTCCCAGCAGCTGCTCGGCCTGGGCGGGTCGGCGAGCCCGAACCCGGCGAGGGCGGCGAGCCGTCCGGCGTCTCCGCCGCGTCACGGCGCCGCCGGCGGCTTCTGGGCCCGGGTCGGCCGGACGCTGGAGTTCTGGCGGTAGGCGCCGCCGACGACCGGGAGGCCGTGGCGCGGCTGCTCGGACGGGAGCCCGAAGCCGGGTTCCGGGTCGTGGTGCGCCGTCCTGACGGCGCACCGGTGGTCATCGAGAACGCCCCGGTCCTCGACGACGGGCGTCCCATGCCCACCCGGTTCTGGCTCGTCGACCCGCAGCTGCGCGACGCCGTGAGCCGCCTCGAGGCCGCCGGTGGCGTGAAGGAGGCCGGGGTCGCCGTCGACCCCGGCGAGCTCGCCCGGGCCCACGCCCGGTACGCGGCCGAGCGGGATGCCGCCGTCGACCCGTCGCGCCCCGGCCCCCGCCCCTCGGGGGGCGTGGGCGGGACGAGGACGGGCGTCAAGTGCCTCCACGCCCATCTCGCCTGGTACCTGGCGGGCGGGGACGACCCGGTGGGGCGGTGGACGGCCGACCGCCTGGGAGTCGAGCCCGCCTCCCTCGTGGTGGAGGCGACGGGCCGTGCTAACCAGGGTTGATGGGGAAGGGCAGCGGACCGGTCGCGGCGCTCGACTGCGGCACCAACTCCACACGGCTGCTCGTCGTGGACGCCGCCGGGCGGACTCTCGACCGGCAGATGCGCATCACCCGGCTCGGCGAGGGGGTCGATGCCACCGGCGTTCTCGACCCCGAGGCCGTCGAGCGGACCATCGGCGTGCTCGGCGACTACCGGCGGACCATGGACGGACTCGGCGTGGTCCGGGCCCGGCTGGCGGCCACCTCGGCGGCGCGCGACGCCGGCAACGCCACGGAGTTCCTCGAGGCCGCCGAGAAGGTGACGGGGGTGGTGCCCGAGCTGCTCTCGGGCCAGGAGGAGGGCCTG
>JAGWNV010000115.1 GCA_028872975.1 Acidobacteriota bacterium | reverse complement strand
TCGTCGACGAGGTCCACGCCGCCGCCGGCGGCGGTGAGCGCCCGGCGCACGCCTGCCACCACAGCGGCGACGGTCCGCTCCTCGTCGCGCGCCGGGATGCAGACCGAGATCCGCTGCCCTCGGCGCGCCTGGGCCAGCGCCGCCGCCGGGAACGAGGCGTGCTGGGCCACCTGCCGTGCCCGCACCATGGCCAGATCATGGCCCACCCGGGGCTGTTTGAGGGTGGCGGCGGATCTGCCGTAACATGGGTGGATCATCCAGAGCGGCTGAGGGACGGGCCCGACGACGCCGCGGCAACCAGCAGGGACCCCGACAGGGGCGTGCCAGGTGCCAATGCCCGATCGATGAGGAGGCGCTGTGGACTACGTCACCGGGCTCCGCTGTCGGGAATGCGCGCGGGCGTACCCGGCCGAGGCGCTGCACGTCTGTGACTTCTGCTTCGGCCCCCTCGAGGTCGTCTACGACTACGAGCGGCTCCGGGCCGAGCTCAGCCGGGAGCAGATCGCCGCCGGCCCGCACACCATCTGGCGCTACGCCCCGCTGCTGCCGGTGGCCGATCCGGTGCCCATCGACCTCGGCGCCGGCTTCACCCCCCTCGTGCGCGCCGACCGGCTGGCCGCCGAGCTCGGCCTCGGGGAGCTCTGGATCAAGAACGACACCGTCAACCCGAGCGGCTCCTTCAAGGACCGGGTGGTGTCGGTGGCCCTCACCAAGGCCCGACAGCTCGGCTTCAAGGTCGCCGCCTGCGCCTCGACGGGCAACCTGGCCAATTCGGTGGCCGCCCATGCGGCGCGCGCCGGGATGGTGTCGGTCGTGTTCATCCCCCACGACCTCGAGACGGCCAAGGTGGTGACCACCGCCGTGTACGGCGGGCACGTGGTGGCGGTGGAGGGCACCTACGACGACGTGAACCGGCTCTGTGCCGAGCTGGCCAGCGACCGTCCCGACTGGGCCTTCGTGAACGTGAACGTCCGCACCTACTATGCCGAGGGCTCGAAGACCCTCGCCTTCGAGGTGGCCGAGCAGCTCGGCTGGCAGGCGCCCGACCACGTCGTGGTCCCCGTCGCCTCGGGGAGCCAGCTGACCAAGGTGGCCAAGGGCTTCGCCGAGCTCCACCAGGTGGGGCTGCTCGACGAGGAGCCCCACGTCCGGGTCTCGGGCGCCCAGGCCGAAGGGTGCGCGCCGGTGGCCCGGGCCTTCCTCGACGGCGCCGACGCCATCCGCCCGGTGCGCCCCGCCACCATCGCCAAGTCCCTCGCCATCGGCAACCCCGCCGACGGCTGGTACGCCCTCCAGGCCGTCCGGCGCAGCGGCGGCGCCCTGGCGGCGGTGAGCGACGACGAGATCGTCGAAGGCATCAAGCTGCTGGCCCGGACCGAGGGCATCTTCGCCGAGACCGCCGGCGGGGTGACCATCGCCACCCTGGCCAGGCTGGCCGCCCAGGGCGTGGTGCGGGCCGACGAGCGGGTGGTGGCCTACGTCACCGGCCACGGGCTCAAGACGGTGGAGGCGCTGGCCGGCACCGTCGGCCCCTCGGCCACCATCGCCCCCACCCTGGAGGCCTTCGCCTCGGCCGTGGAGCTCGAGAGCGGACTGGGGCACCGGTCGTGAGCGTGACGGTCCGGATCCCCACCCAGCTGCGCACCCTCACCGGCGGGGCCGGCGAGCTCGCCCTCGAGGGGACGAGCGTCGGGGAGGTCCTGAAGGCCCTCGACGCCGCCCACCCCGGCATGGCCGACCGGCTCTTCGACGAGGCCGGGGGGCTCCGGCGGTTCGTGAACGTCTTCGTCGACGAGGAGGACGTCCGGTTCCTCTCCGGCCTGGAGACGCCCCTGTCGGAGGGTCAGACGGTCTCGATCGTGCCGGCGGTGGCCGGGGGCTGATCGACCAGCCCGGGGCCGTCGGGCGCCGGGGCCATCACCAACGTGGCCTGCGCCCGTCCCCGGAGCACGGTCTCGGTCTCCGCCTGCCAGTACCCGCCCTCGTCCCCGGCCGCCCCCACCACCGTGGCGCTGGCCAGGAGCCGGCTCGGCGAGGACTTGGCCAGCTCGCTCAACCGCGCCGCCTCGTTCACGGGGTCGCCGATGACGGTGTACTCGTAGCGGTCGACGGCTCCGACGTTGCCGGCCACCACCGTGCCCGCCGCCACCCCGATGCCGGCGTCGAGGGCCGTCTCGGTGCGCCGGGCCTGGCCGAGCATGCGCCGCAGGGTCCGGGCCGCCCGCAGGGCGGCGCGGGCGTGGTCGGGGAGCTCCTCGGGGGCGCCGAAGATGCACAGGGCCCCGTCGCCCTCGAACTTGTTCACCCAGCCCCCCTCGGCGGTGACCGCCTCCACCACGCAGCCGAAGAGCCGGTTGAGCAGCCGCACGATCTCGTCGGGGGGCCGGGTGGCGGCCAGGGCCGTCGAGCCGATGAGGTCGACGACGAGCACCGAGACCTCCCGGTGCCGGCCCCCGAGCACGGCCTCCTCGGCCAGGGCCCGGCGGGCCACCTCCTCGCCCACGTGGCGGCCGAAGAGCTCCTGGAGACGGCGTCGCTCGCGCAGTCCGGCCACCATCCGGTTGAGATCGGCCTGGAGCAGGCCGATCTCCCCGGGGTCGTCGACGGCGACGCCGGCCGAGAGGTCGCCCCGGCGGACGGCGTCGAGGGCGCGCCGGACACCCGAGAGGGGCTCGCTCACCGCCGCCGCGGTGGTGGCGGTGAAGAGGTAGCCCGAGAGCAGTCCGATGGCGGCCAGCGTGGCGATCGACACCGACAGGCTCACGAAGCCGTGGCCCCGGTGCTCGAAGGGCGTGACCCCGAGCGCCACGAGGGGTACCGCCGACCCCACCGACCAGGCGAGGAGGAGGCGGCGGCGGATGGCGCCCGCCTTCCCGCCCAGTGGCTCGCCGCCGAGGGCCAGCACCATGACGGGGCGGTACTGCCGCTCGGCCAGGAGGTAGGTGATCGTGGTGGTCACGAGCCCCCCGAGGAGGATGCCGACCACCACGTGGGCCACGACGACGCCGGGATTGCCGACGGCGGCGTTGAGGGCGCCGAAGAGGACCGCCGCCCCGTACCAGGCGGTGGCGGTGAAGGCGGTGAGCCGCCGCGGCGCCACCAGGGCCCGCCGGCGCTCGGCGGCGGTGGGGTCCCGGGCCTCGACGAGCCACTGCGCGCTGAAGACCCGGCTGAGGACGACCTCCCCGATGCCCAAGGTGGTCGCCATGTAGGCGCTCAGGACGACGACCGAGAGCCACAGGTTCGTCTCGGGGCCGGCGCGGCCGAAGGCGTCCGGGGCGAGGAACTGCAGGTAGACGTAGGTGACGACGGCGCCGAAGAGGTTCGCCCCCACGCTGCGGCCGGCGACGGCGATCCCGATCCGGCTCAGGTCCGGCCCGCAGCCGGAAGGGCCCGCTCCGCCCATGCCCCGCACCCCGCCAGGCTACGCCCGGCCCGCCGCCACGGCCCTTGCCGGCGCCACCAGGGGCCGGCGCGGCCTCCCCGGGCCCCCCTTGCGCGCCGGCCCGGGGCCGTGATTTGCTGTTAGCACTCGGCACGCTAGAGTGCTAAGCGCACCCCCCGGATGACCGAGCCGGACGACCGCTCGGCGCATCCGCCAGAGGCACCACCACGGAGGAACACCGACCATGCCCAAGCTGATCGCCTTCGACGAGGAGGCCCGCCGGGCCCTCGAGAACGGGATGAACAAGCTGGCCGACGCCGTACGCGTGACGCTCGGCCCCAAGGGCCGCAACGTCGTGCTGGAGAAGAAGTGGGGCTCGCCCACCATCACCAACGACGGCGTCTCCATCGCCAAGGAGATCGACCTCGAGGACCCCTGGGAGAAGGTGGGGGCCGAGCTGGTGAAGGAGGTCGCCAAGAAGACCGACGACGTCGCCGGTGACGGCACCACCACCGCCACCGTGCTGGCCTGGGCCATGGTCCACGAGGGCCTGCGCAACGTGGCCGCCGGCGCCAACCCCATGTCGCTCAAGCGGGGCATCGAGGCCGCCGTCGAGACGGCCATCGACTCGCTGAAGAGCCTGGCCAAGGAGACCGAGACCAAGAGCCAGATCTCCCAGGTGGCCGCCATCTCCGCCGCCGACACCGAGATCGGCGAGATGATCGCCGAGGCCATCGACAAGGTCGGCAAGGACGGCGTGATCACCGTCGAGGAGTCCCAGACCTTCGGCATGGAGATGGACCTCGTCGAGGGCATGCGGTTCGACAAGGGCTACATCTCGCCCTACTTCGTCACCGACCCCGAGCGGATGGAGGGTGTCCTCGAGGACCCCTACCTGCTGCTCGTGGGCAACAAGATCTCGGCCGTCCGGGACCTGCTGCCGGTGCTCGAGAAGGTCATGCAGACCGGCAAGCCCCTCGTGATCATCGCCGAGGACGTGGAGGGCGAGGCCCTCGCCACCCTGGTGGTCAACAAGATCCGGGGCACCTTCAAGAGCGTGGCGGTGAAGGCGCCGGGCTTCGGCGAGCGGCGCAAGGCCATGCTCCAGGACATGGCCATCCTGAGCGGCGGCCAGGTCGTCACCGAGGAGGTGGGCCTCAAGCTCGAGAACGTCGGCCTCGACCTGCTCGGCCGGGCCCGCAAGATCGTCGTCACCAAGGACGAGACGACCCTCGTCGAGGGCGCCGGGGACGAGAACGACATCAAGGGCCGGATCAACCAGATCAAGGCCGAGATCGAGAACACCGACTCCGACTACGACCGGGAGAAGCTCCAGGAGCGCCTGGCCAAGCTGTCGGGCGGGGTGGCCGTGATCAAGGTCGGGGCCGCCACCGAGGTGGAGCTCAAGGAGAAGAAGCACCGCATCGAGGACGCCGTGTCCACCACCAAGGCGGCCATCGAGGAGGGCGTCGTCCCCGGCGGCGGGGTGGCCCTCCTGCGGGCCCAGACCAACATCCTCGACCGGGCCGAGAAGCTCGAGGGCGACGAGGCCACCGGCTGCCGCATGGTGGCCAAGGCCGTGGAGGCGCCCCTCAAGCAGATCGCCGAGAACGCCGGCCTCGAGGGCGGCGTCGTGGTCGAGAGGGTCCGGAACCTGAAGAAGCCGGCCGAGGGCCTGAACGCCGCCACCGGCGACTACGAGGACCTCTTCGCCGCCGGTGTGATCGACGCCGCCAAGGTGACCCGCTCGGCGCTCCAGAACGCGGCGTCCATCGCCGGGCTGTTCCTCACCACCGAGGCGGTCATCGTCGACAAGCCCGAGAAGGAGGGCGCCCCGGCCATGCCCGGCGGGGGGATGGACGACTTCTAGTCCCGGCACCGCATCTGCAGTTCGAGGGGCGCCCTTCGGGGCGCCCCTCGGCTGTTCCTAGACTGGCGCCCGTGCCCGCCGCCGCCGTCGTCCTCTCGTGAGCCCGCCCGAGCCGTCCTCGCCCCGGGTGGGCTGGGGGGTGCTCCATCTGTTCTGGAAGGCGGGGCCCGGCACCGACCGCCAGCGGGTGGTCTCGGCCACCAAGCGGGCCGAGGAGGCGGGCGACCAGGTGGTGACCGCCGCCCTCCTCGGCCACAAGGCCGACCTCTGCGTCATGGCGCTCGGCCCCGACCTGCGGCGGCTGCGGGCGCTGCAGACCGACCTGGGCCGGGGCGGACTCGTCCTCACCGGCTCCTACGTGTCGCTCACCGAGGTGTCCGAGTACGCCCAGGGCATCCCCGAGGAGATGCGCCAGGCCCGGCTGTTCCCGCAGCTCCCGCCGGCGGGCAAGCCGGCGTTCTGCTTCTACCCGATGTCCAAGCGGCGCGACGCCGCCCACAACTGGTACGCCCTCGGCTTCGAGGAGCGCAAGGCGCTCATGCTCGGCCACGGGGCGGTGGGACGGACGTTCCGGGGCAGGGTCCTCCAGCTCGTCACCGGGTCGACCGGGGTGGACGACTACGAGTGGGGCGTGACCCTCTTCGGCGAGCACCCCGACGACCTGAAGGACTGCGTGTACCAGATGCGCTTCGACCCGGCCTCGGCCCACTACGCCGAGTTCGGGCCCTTCTGGACGGGCACCGTCGGCGACGTCGAGTCGGTCCTCGACGCCGTGCTGGGCGGATGACGGCCCTCGGGGCCCTGGGCCCTGTCCTCGAGGACATCGGGCCCGTCGTCGTCGCCTTCAGCGGCGGCGCCGACTCCGCACTCCTGTCCTTCGCCGCCACCGAGGTGCTCGGCCCCGAGCGGGCGCTGTGCGTCACCGCCGTGTCGCCCTCGCTGTCGCCCGAGGGGCTCGCCGACTGCCGGTCTCTCGCCGGCGAGTGGGGACTTCGCTATCGCGAGGTGGCCACCACCGAGCTCGACGACGCCGCCTACGTCCGCAACGACGACCGGCGCTGCTACCACTGCAAGACGAGCCTCCTCGACGCCCTCGGGCCGCTCGCCGCCGCCGAGTCGGCGACGGTGGTGCTGGGGGTGAACGTCGACGACCTGGCCGACCACCGCCCCGGCCAGCAGGCCGCCGCCGAGCGCGGCGCGCGGTTCCCGCTCGTCGAGGCCGGGCTCAAGAAGGCCGACGTGCGGGCGCTCTCCCGGCGCCTCGCCCTGCGCACCTGGGACAAGCCGGCCGCCGCCTGCCTGGCCTCGCGCCTGCCCCAGGGGACACCGGTCACCATGGACCGCCTCTCCCAGGTGGCCTCGGCGGAGTCGGCCCTGCGGTCGCTCGGGTTCGGCCAGCTCCGGGTCCGCCACTACGGGGAGCTCGCCCGCGTCGAGCTCGGCGAGGACGAGCTGGGCGACGCCCTGGCCCGGCGCCAGGCCGTGGTCGACGCCGTGAAGGGGGCGGGCTACCGGTTCGTCACCCTCGACCTGGAGGGCTTCCGCTCCGGCAGTCTCAACCCCCCCGCCGTCACCGGAGGAACCCCGTGATCGAGGTCCGCGTCAAGCTCACCTTTCCCGAGGACCTTGTCCGCCAGCCGTTCATGGCCCGGCTCGTGCGCGACCACCAGGTCGAGCCGAACATCCGCCGGGCCAACGTGGACGAGACCGAGGGCTGGATCCTCTGCGAGCTCACCGGCCGGCCCGCCGACGTGGAGGAGGCCCTGGCCTGGCTGCGGGGCGAGGGCATCCGCGTCGACCTCCTCGGCGACGTCGTCGAGAGCTGAGCGGTGGCGGCTCCCGGGCCGCCGGGTCCCGATGCCGACACCCGCCTGGCCGCCCTGGGGGCCGAGCTGGCCGATGCCGTGGCCCGGGCCCTGCCGCAGTGGGCGGCCGACGCCGTGGCCGGCGTCCTCGGTGCCTGGCGGGCGTCGGGGGCGGCCGGGTCGGCGGGCGTCGAGACAGCCGTCGTCGTGGACCGGGTCCGCCGGGCGGCGGCGGAGGCGGCGGCGGGGATCGGTGACGAGCTGCGCGCCGCGCTGGCCGCCGACGTGGACCGCCAGCGGACGACCCCCCTGGCGGTGGTGCGGGGCGCCGTGGCGGTGCCCACGGCGGCGCTGGCCGAGGCGGGCGTGCCGCCGGTGGTCCGGGACCGCTTCGCCGAGGCGCGGTTCCCCGAGGACCCCTACGGCCTGACACCGGCGTCGCTGGCGTCGCTGTCGGCGGAGGTGGGGGAGCTGGCGCTGGCGTGGGGGGCGGCCAAGGCGGCGGCCCACCGGGCCCGGCACCGCCCCGGCTGAGCAGGCCGGGCCGTCGCCGGGCGGCCCCCCCGGGGTGCCACGGCGAGTTCACCGAACGATCACCCGACGGTCGACGGGCGTTCGCGGATCGTTCACCTCGCTTCGGTAGGCAG
>JAGWNV010000114.1 GCA_028872975.1 Acidobacteriota bacterium | reverse complement strand
GCCGACGGCACCGCCCTCGTCGCCTGGGCGCCACCGGCGCGCCCGGCCCCCGAGCCGGCCATGGACCGGACCAGGAGCGTGGCCCGGCTGTCGGTCGAGGTGCATCCCGCCCTCCGCCTCGGAGGCGAAGACGCCGTGGAGTCGGTCTGGGACCGGGTGGTGACGGCGGTGTGCGCCGAGATACTCGGGGGGGCCGCACGGGTGCTCGAGACGACCGTCGAGTACGCCAAGGACCGGGTGCAGTTCGGCCGGCCCATCGGGAGCTTCCAGGCCGTGAAGCACCGCTGCGCCGACATGCTCGTCGACGTGGAGGGGATGCGGTCGGCCGCCTACTACGCGGCCTGGGCCGTCGGCGCCGGCGACCCCGACGCCACCGCCGCCGCCTCGGCGGCGAAGGTGTGGTGCACGGAGGCCTCGAGGCGGGTGATGGCCTCGGGGCTCCAGGTCCACGGGGGCATCGGGTTCACCTGGGAGCACGACCTCCACCTCTTCGTGAAGCGGGCCCAGCTCGACCAGGTGAGCTACGGCGACGCCCCGGTGCACCGCGAGCGCCTGGCGGCCCTCCTCCGGCCCCGGGCCGAGGCGGGCCTACCGGTGTTCTGAGCCGGCGGCGACGAGGGCCGCGGCCCGGGCCCGCAGGGCGGTCCGGTCGGGCTTGCCGGCGGCGAGCACCGGCAGGGCGTCCACCCTGACCACGAGCTCGGGCGTCTTGAACCGGGTCACCCCCCGTTCGGCGAACCACCGCCGGCAGTCCTCGAGGTCGAAGGGGCCGTCGGTCTCGACGAAGGCCGCCACCCGCTCGCCGAGGGCGGGGTCGGGGGCGGGCACGGCGACGGCGTGGCGGACGGCGGGATGGGCCTCGAGCACGGCCTCCACCTCCGAGGCCGAGATGTTCTCCCCCGCCCTGATGATGATGTCCGACATCCGGCCCACCACCTGGAGCCAGCCCTCGGGGTCGACGACGCCGAGGTCCCCGGTGCGGTACCAGCCCCCGGGACGGACCACGACCCGGTCGGTCTGGGCGGGGTCGGCGTAGCCCACGAAGAGCTCGGGGCCCCGGAGCCAGAGCTCCCCGGCCGTGCCCGGAGGCAGGGGAGCGGCGGTGTCGGGGTCGTGGACCTCCATCTCGGCCTCCCCGACGAGCCGCCCGTCGGTGTCCCTCGCCCGGGCGGCGTCGTCGGCCGGCGAGGAGGTCGTCATGGTGGGGGCCTCGGTCGAGCCGTACGTGCGCTTCACCCGGCACCCGAAGGCGGCCGCCGTCGACTCCACGAAGGCGGGGCTCACCGAGGCGCCGCCGGTCGAGACGAGCCGGAGGGACGCCACGCGATCGGGGGAGAACCCGGTGGCGGTGGCCATCTGGGAGAAGAACACCGGCGGGGCCCCCATGAAGGTCACCTGCTCGGCGGCGATCCGGGCCAGGGCCAGCTCCGGGTCCCAGGAGGCCATGAGGGTGCTCGGGATGCCGGCCAGGGACGGGATGAGTACCCCGTTCAGGAGCCCCGAGACGTGGGCCAGGGGTGCGGGCATGAGGACGGCGTCGCCGGGGCCGAGGCCGTGGACGGCGATCATCGTGGCCGCCTTGTACCCGAGGCCCCGGTGGGTGTGGAGGACGGCCTTCGGGACCCCCGTCGAGCCGGAGGTGAAGAGGGCGACGGCCAGGTCGGCCGGCCGGGCCGTCGACTGCCCGGCGGGCACGGCCCGCCCGGCCGGCAGCGCCTCGAGGAGGCCCTCGGCGCCCCGGGTCGTGTCGACCGGTACCGCCCCGGGGGCCTCGGCGGCCGGCATGCCGGGAGCGGCGAGGAGGAGGACGGGGTCCACCTGGCCGAGGGCGCCGTCCACCTCGGCCGGTCCGAGCCGGTGATGGAGGGGGGCGGCCACCGCCCCGAGCAACCAGCAGGCCCGGTAGAGGAGGAACCCGGCGGCGGAGTTGGGGGCCTGCCAGGAGACGACCCGGCCCCGGCGCACCCCCGCCCCGGCCAGGGCCCCGGCCACCGCCGCCACCGCCGCCTCGAGCCCCGGACCCTCGAGCCGGACCCTGTCGTCGACGACGCCGGCCCGGGCGGTGGCGGCGGCGAGGGCGGAACGGTCGAGTGGCGGCCGGTCCCAGGGCCCTCCGGACCGGCCGTAGCGACGGGCGCCGCTGTGCGCCAGGGTGGCTCGCAGCGGCGCCATCAGGGCCTCAGGGTAGCGAAGCGGCGCTGGCTAACCTGACGCCGTGGTCAGGGAACGCGGCGGGGCGGGCACCCAGATCGTCGCCCCCCGTGAGGTAATGGAGCGGGTGGCAGGGGCACCACGACCGGGCGAGGCGCCCCTCCCGGCGGCCAACGCGGCGGCGCTCCTGCGGCGCAACGGGACCGATCCCGCGGTGGCCGGACGTCCCGCCCTGCGCTTCGGCGACCGGGTCTGGACCCACGGGGAGCTCTACGGCGAGGCCTGCCGGATGGCGGCCTTCCTGGAGGCCCGGCTCGACCCGGCCCGCCCCCCGCACGTCGGGGTCCTCCTCGACAACACCCCCGACTACGTGGTGACCCTGGCCGGGGCCGGGTTGATCGGCGCCTGCCTGGTGGGGCTCAACAACACCCGCCGGGACGAGCACCTTGCCCGGGACGTCACCTACACCGACGTCCAGATGGTGGTGACCGAGCCCCGCCACCAGCAGCTGCTGGCCGGGGTGGCCGACGGACTGGCCCTTCCCGGTGGCCTGTTCGTGAGCAGCCGGTTCGCCGAGGTCGGCGACCCAGCCGCCACCCTCGGGCCCTCCCTGGAGGAGGCCCTCGACACCCTGGGCGTCCCCGGGACGGTCCCCGACCCGGGCCGTGACCCGGACGTGGAGAGCCTGTGGGCGCTCGTCTTCACCTCGGGGACCTCCGCCGCCCCCAAGGCGGTGCGGTGCACCCAGAGGCGGCTCCTCACCACCGGGAACCGGATGGTGATGCTCCTCGACGTCGGCCCCGACGACGTCGGCTACGTGGCCATGCCCCTCTTCCACTCCAATTCCCTCATGGTGGGCCTCGCCCCCGCGTTGGTGGCGGGGGCGTCGGTGGGCCTGGCCCGGCGGTTCAGCGCCTCGGGGTTCCTGGAGGACGTCCGCCACTACGGGGCGACCTGGTTCAACTACACCGGAAAGCCCCTCGCCTACCTGCTGGCCACGCCGGAGAAGGCCGACGACGCCGAGAACACGCTGCGGATCGCCTACGGCAACGAGGGGTCCCCCGGGGTGGTGGAGGAGGTGGCCCGCCGCTTCGGGGTCGCCGTCGTGGACGTCTTCGGGTCCACCGAGGGGGCCATCGCCCTCGACCGGTCGGGCGACCCGCCCCGGGGATCGCTCGGGAAGCTCCGGGAGGGCATGGCCGTCGTGGACGCCGAGGGGAGGGTCGTGGCCCCGGCCCGGTTCGACGGTGAGGGGCGGCTCGTCAACGCCGAGGAGTGCGTCGGCGAGCTCGTGAACACCCAGGGGGTCGGTCCCTTCGAGGGCTACTACCGCAACGAGGAGGCGATGGCCCGGGCCACCCGCAACGGCTGGTACTGGAGCGGGGACCTCGCCTACGTGGACGAGGAGGGCTGGGTCTACTTCGCCGGCCGGACCTCGGACTGGCTCAGAGTGGACGGGGAGAACTTCCCGGCCGCGCCCATCGAGGCCATCGTGGGCCGGCACCCCGACGTGCAGTTCCTCTCGGTCTACGGAGTGCCCGACAGCGACGCCGGGGACCAGGTCATGGCGGCGCTGGTCCTCCGGCCCGGCGCCGTCTTCGACCCCGAGGGCTTCGCCGAGTGGCTCGACGGCCAGCCCGACCTGAGCCCGAAGTGGCGGCCCCGCTACGTCCGGCTCTCGGCGGCGCTTCCCACCACGCCCACCAACAAGGTGCTCGCCCGGCGGCTCGTCCACGAGAAGTTCCGCGCCGACCGCACCGGCGGGGACCCCGTCTACGTCCGGGGCCGGGGCGAGGCGTCCTACCGGCTCCTCGACGCCGGTGCCGAGGCCGCGCTCCGCCAGGCCTTCGTCACCGCCGGCCGGGTCGCCGCCTGGGACCTCTGAGGGCGGACGCGGAAGACCGACGTGGACCTCTCGCTCACCGAGGAGGAGCAGGGCTTCGCCGACGATGCCCGGGCCTGGCTGGCCGCCCACGCCGAGGCCGCCCCCGACGGTGGGGATCTCGCCGCCCAGGTGGCCTGGGGACGGCATTGGCAACGAAAGCTCGCCGAGGCCGGCTGGGTGGGCATCGACTGGCCGGCCGAGTACGGGGGCCGGGGTGCGACAGCCGTGCAGGTGGCCATCTTCAACGCCGAGTACGCCCGCAGTGGGGCCGCCCAGCTCGTGAACCGGGTGGGGATCAACCTCGCCGGCCCGACCCTCCTCGCCCACGGGACCCCCGAGCAGTGCCGGCGGTGGCTCCCGGGGATCACGAGGGCCGAGGACATCTGGTGCCAGCTCTTCAGCGAGCCCGGGGCCGGCTCGGACCTGGCCTCGCTGCGGACCAGGGCGGAGAAGGTCGAGGGCGGCTGGTCCGTCTACGGCCAGAAGGTCTGGACCTCCTACGCCCAGTTCGCCCGCTACGGCCTCTGCCTGGCCCGGAGCGAGGAGGGGTCGGAGGGCAGCCGGGGGCTGTCGCTCCTCGTCGTCCCCATGGAGGGGACCGGCATCGAGATCCGGCCCCTCGTGCAGATCACCGGTGAGGCCGAATTCAACGAGGTCTTCCTCGACGGGGTCTTCGTCCCCGACGACCATCTCGTCGGGCCCCCGGGCCAGGGCTGGTCGGTGGCCTCGACGACGCTGGCCCACGAGCGGGGGACGAACTTCCCCTTCAAGGAAGAGGTGGTCCACGAGGGCTACCTGGCCCAGCTCTTCGCCGAAGCGGCCCGGCGGGGCACCCTCGACGACCCCGACGTCGCCGACGGGCTCGTCGACGCCTACGTCGCGTTGGTGGTGCTCCGGACCCACAACTGGCGGACCCTCTCCAAGCTGGCCAAGGGGGGGTCGCCGGGGGCGGAGTCGAGCTGGGTGAAGCTCACCTGGTCGGAGATGACCCAGCAGCTCTCCGAAACGGCTCTCGCCGTGCTGGGCGAGGAGTCGCCGCTGTGGGGGCGGTGGTCCCGGCAGTGGCTGTGGAGCAAGTCGGCGAGCATCGCCGGGGGCACCTCGGAGGTGCAGCGGACCATCATCGGCGAGCGGATCCTGGGCCTGCCCCGCGAGCCGCGTCCGGAGAAGACGACCCAGAGTCAGAGGAGGTAGGCGTGCCCGTCCACTACGAGCTCGGCGACGACCACGTGGTGTGGATCACCATCGACAGGCCCGAGGCCATGAACAGCCTCGACATGGACCACTTCGCCCAGCTCCGGGGGGCCTGGGACCGGTTCGGCGGGGACGAGGAGGCCTGGGTGGCCATCGTCACCGGCGTGGGCCGGTCGTTCTGCGTCGGCGCCGACCTGAAGACCTACATCCCCCAGATCACGAAGCTCCAAAGGGAGATCGCCGAGAAGAAGGTGGAGGAGATCGACGGGTACCGGATCGACGACGGGGTCCGGGCCGTCCTCAGGGGGGTGAAGCTCTACAAGCCGATCGTGGCCGCCGTGAACGGCGCCTGTGTCGCCGGCGGCATGGAGATGCTGGGCGGTTGCGACATCCGGGTGGCCTGTCCCGAGGCCTACTTCGGCGTGATGGAGCCCAAGCGGGGCCTCTTCGCCGGCGGGGGGACGACGGTCCGGCTGCCCCGCCAGGTGCCCTACCCGGCCGCCATGGAGTTCCTCCTCTGTGCGGACCGGGTCCCGGCCGAGACCGCCCTCGCCTACGGGCTCCTGAACGCCGTGGTCCCCGCCGAGGAGCTCAAGCAGAAGGCCCTCGAGTATGCCCACCGGATCACCGCCAACGGGCCCTTCGCAATCCGGAAGACCAAGGAGAGCGTCCTTCGAGGCCTCGCCACCAACATGGGCGAGGCCTACAAGATCGAGTCGGCCATCGCCACCGAGGTCTTCTCCAGCGATGACGCCAAGGAGGGCCCGGCCGCCTTCGCCGAGAAGCGGCCGCCGCGCTGGACCGGCCGTTGACGGCAGAGACGCTCTCCCTCGAGGAGGCGGTCGAACGTCACGTCCGGCCCGGCGACGTGCTCCACGTCCTCTGCGGTCACTGCCGGTGGACGGCCGCCGCCCGGGCCGTCGTCCGGCGGTTCTGGGGCACCGATCCCGGGTTCACCCTCGTGATGGTGAGCCTCGGCTCCCTCGGGGCCCTCTTCTTCGAAGGCGGCCTCGTCCGCAAGGTCGTCACCACCTACTCGGGCGACTCCTTCCCCACCTACACCCCGAACCCGGTGTTCCAGCGGGGATACCGGTCCGGCGTGGAGGTCGAGCACTGGTCGATCCTCACCTTCAGCCAGCGCCTCGAGGCGGCCGCCCGGGGACTGCCCGCCGTCGTGACCGGGTCGCTCGAAGGCGCCGACATGGCTGCCAACGCCGCCTACGCCACCGTCGCCTCCCCCTTCGCCGGCGACGGCGAGGCCCGCATCGGGCTCCTGGCGCCCCTCGTCCCCGACGTCACCCTCGTCCACGGGGCCGTCGCCGACCGGAAGGGCAACGTGGCGCTGTCCGAACCCCTCCTCGAAGGGGTCTGGGGTGCGTGGGCGGCCCGGCGGGGGGTCGTCGCCACCGTCGAGCGGGTCGTCGACGAGCTGCCCGGCCTCGGCCCCCGGGTGCGGATCCCGGCGCACCGGGTCCTGGCCGTGGTGGAGGCACCCTTCGGGGCCCACCCGGGGGGCCTCTTCGCCCCGGGGCTGCCCGTCGAGTCCTACGGCGAGGACATCCCCTTCTGGGTCGAGGCCCGGGAGGCCACCCGGGGCGACTTCGCCGCCTGGGCCCGACGATGGGCCCTCGAGCCGGCGACCCAGGAGGCGTACCTCGAGCAGCTGGGCCCGAAGAGGCTCGGGTGGCTGCGGGGCCGGACGGACCCGGAGTCCTGGAGGGAGGACGCCGCCGCCCATCCCGTCGACGAGGCGGCCCCGGTCAGCGCCTGGGAGCTCGCCGCCGTCCTCGGGGCGAGGGAGCTGCGCGAGGTGATGGAGGCCGAGGATGCCGACGCCGTGCTCGCCGGGGCCGGTGTCGCCAACCTGGCGGCCTGGGCCGCCGTCGACGCCGCCCGGACCGGCGGATCGGCCGTGGAGCTCACCGCCGAGCTCGGCATGCTCGGCTACCGGCCCACTCCGGCCGACCCCTACATCTTCAACCACCGGACCTTCCCGGTCACCCCCATGCTCTCGGACGCCTCCACGGTGCTCGGCATGGTGGTGGGGGGACCGGGGACGCGCACCGTGGCCTGCCTCGGGGCCGCCCAGGTGGACCGGCGGGGGAACCTCAACTCGACGACCCTGGCCCCCGGTGGCCCCTTCCTCGTCGGCTCCGGGGGGGCCAACGACGTGGCAAGCCGGGCCCAGGCCTGTGTCGTGGTCACCTTGGCCCGGCCCGAACGCGTCGTCGACGAGGTCGCCTACGTGACGAGCCCGGGCCGGAACGTCGTGGCCGTCGTCACCGACAAGGGGGTTCTGCGGCGCAAGGGCGGAGAGCTCGTGATCGCGGCGGTGCCGTCCGGAACCACGCCCGTCGGCGACCGGGTGGCGGAGCTGGCCGCCGGTTGCGGGTGGGAGGTCGTAGTCGACGACGAGGTCGAGGAGCTCCCGGAGCCGACCGACGACGAGGTCCGGGCGCTGCGCCGCTACGACCCCGAGCGGCTCTTCCTCGCATGACCGGTGGAACCCCGAGGAGCGGTCCGTGGGGGC
>JAGWNV010000113.1 GCA_028872975.1 Acidobacteriota bacterium | reverse complement strand
AGAACCCGGTCAGGTACCGGACGTTGGCGAGCTCGGTGACGAGGAGGCCCTCGCACTGGGCTCCCGGGAGCAGCTCCCGGAGCCGGGCCATCCTGCCCGCCACCCGCATCGGCTCGGCGGGGGCGACGGGAAGGCTCACGTCGCCCGGCCGTCGAGGAGTCCGGCCACCGCAGCCATGGCCAGCCGGTACCCGAGCGGCCCGAACCCGGCGATCGACCCGTCGACCACGGGGGCGAGCACCGAGACGTGGCGGAAGGGCTCCCGGGCCGCCGGGTTGGAGAGGTGCAGCTCCACGACCACCCCGTCGAAGGCGGCCACGGCATCGTGCAGTGCCCAGGAGTAGTGGCTGAGGGCCCCGGCGTTCACCACCAGCGCCACGGCCCGTCCCCGGGCCGCGTGGACGTGCTCGACGAGCTCGCCCTCGTGGTTCGACTGGTGGTGCTCGAAGCCGAGCCCGAGGCGGGCCGCCTCCTCGGCGGCGACGGCCACCACCTGCGCCAGGGTGTCGGTCCCGTACACCTCGGGCTGGCGCTCGCCCAGGAGGTCGAGGTTCGGCCCCGACAACAGCACGACGAGCGGCTCGGCACCGGTCACGGCTCGCACCCCATGGCGGCCAGGGTAGCGAGGACCTCGTCGGGCGCCACCGAGGCCACCGGTTCGGGACCCCGGGGGCCGTCGAGGACGAAGGTGAGGTCGTGACGGGCCTTCTTGTCCCGCTGCATGTACTCGACGAGCCGGCCGGCCGAGAGCCCGGGGGGGACGGCCGCCGGGAGACCCAGCGACGCCACCACCTGCCGATGCTCTTCCACCCGGGCCTCGTCGACGCGCCCGAGGCGCCGGGCCAGCTCGGCGGCGAACACGAGCCCCACGGCCACGGCCTCCCCGTGGCGGAGGTCGACGGGCGCCCCGGCCAGGGCCAGCCCCTCGAGGGCGTGGGCCAGGGTGTGGCCGTAATTGAGCAGCATCCGCCGGCCCCCCTCGCGCTCGTCGGCGGCCACCACCGTCGCCTTGAGCCCCACGCACCAGGCGACCTGCTCCTCGAGGGTGGCGGCGAGGAGCGCCGTCCCCGGGGCGGCGGCGCCCGGCTCGGCGGGGAGGAAGGCGCACTTGGCGATCTCGCCTCGTCCCGAGGCCCACTCCCGCTCGGGGAGGCTCGAGAGGACCTCGGTGTCGCACAGCACGGCCGCCGGCTGCCAGAACGCCCCCACCAGGTTCTTGCCCTCGGGGAGGTTCACCCCGGTCTTGCCCCCCACCGCCGCGTCGACCTGGGCCAGGAGGGTGGTGGCGACGTTCACGTAGGCGACGCCCCGCAGGTAGCTCGCCGCCGCGAAGCCGGCCACGTCGGTCACCACGCCGCCGCCCACGGCCACGACCACGTCGGCGCGCGACAGCCCTGCCGCCGCCAGGCGGCGGCACAGCGCCTCCACGGTGGAGAGGCTCTTGGCCGCCTCGCCGTCGGGGATGGTGAACCGCCGGGCCTCGATCCCCACCTCGACGTCGACCCCGATCCCCTCCTGGGTCACCACCGCCGCCATCCGGGCCCCGGGGGGGAGGACCTCGCCCAGCACGGTCCGCGCCCCCGGACCGATCACCACCTCGTAGCCCCGCTCGGCGAGCGCCACCGGCACCCGCACGAGCCCCCCCGCCGCGGCCGGCGCGGCGGCCCCCTCACCCACGGCGACGCACCGCCGCCTCGACCCGGGCCGCCACCTCGCCCGCCGAGAGGCCGTCGACGTCGACGGTCACGTCGGCCACCTCGCCGTAGAGCGGGGCCCGCCCGGCGGCGAGGGCCTCGAGCGCCCGCCGCCGGCCGGGGGCGTCGTCGGCGCCGGCCAGGAGGGGCCGGCCCGCCCCGTCGCCGACGCGGGCCTCAAGGGTCGCCACCTCGGCCCGGAGCCACACCACGGTGGCGGCCCGGCGCAGCAGCGACCGGTTGGCGGGATCCCCCACCACCCCGCCCCCCGCCGCCACCACCGCCGGCCCCCTGGCCTCGTCGGCGAGGACGGCGGCCAGGCACCGGGCCTCCATGTGCCGGAACCCCGCCTCGCCGCCCTCGGCGAAGAGGGCGGGGACGCTCCGGCCCGTCTCCCTGGACAGCTCCTCGTCGAGGTCGACGAAGCCCCACCCCAGGCGGCGTGCCACCAGCCGGCCCACGGTCGACTTGCCCGACCCCATCATCCCCACCAGCACGAGGCGGTCAGCCACCGGGGGCCGAGGCCTCCGGCGAGGGCGCCGCCGAGGGCGTCTCGTCCAGGGCGGCCAGGGCGGCCCGGTGGTTCCGCACCGTCTCGGCGACCGAGTCGCCGCCGTACTTGCGCAGCGCCTCGCCGGCGAGGACGAGCGCCACCATGGTCTCGGCCACCACGCCCATGGCCGGCACGGCCGTGACGTCGGTGCGCTCCTTGAACGACACCGTCGACTCCTTGGTGGCGACGTCGACGGTCTCGAGGACGGGGCGGTTCAAGGTGGCGAGCGGCTTCATCCCCACCCGGGCCACGACGAGCTCGCCGGTCGAGATGCCGCCCTCGATGCCACCGGCCCGGCTGGTGCGGCGGCGGTAGCGGTGGTCGGCGTCGTCCCAGGAGATGGCGTCGTGGGCCTCCGAGCCCCGCCGGGCCACCACCGAGGCGCCCTCGCCGATCTCGACGTGCTTCACGGCCTGGATGCTCATGAGCGCCTGTGCCAGGAGCCCGTCGAGGCGCCGGTCCCAGTGGACGTGGCTGCCGAGGCCCACCGGCACCCCGTAGCCGAGCACCTCGGCCACCCCGCCGAGCGAGTCGCCCACCTTGGCCGCCGCCTTCACCGCCGTCACCATCCGGGCCTCGGCCTCGGGGTCGTTGCACCGCACCGCCGAGGCGTCCACCCGGCCCAGGTCGCCCGGTTCGGGCCGGAGCCCCCCGGACGACTCCTCGCCCCCGAGCGCCACCACGTGGCTCACGACCGAGGCGCCCAGCTCGGCCAGGAGCAGCTTGGCCAGGCAGCCCGCCGCCACCCGGGCCGCCGTCTCGCGCGCCGAGGCCCGTTCGAGGACGTCGCGGGCGTCGGCGAAGCCGTACTTCTGCATGCCGGCCAGATCGGCGTGGCCGGGCCGGGGGGCGGTGAGCACCTTGGCCGGGGTCCCCGGACGGGGCGACATCTCCTGCTCCCACTTGGGCCACTCGGTGTTGGCGATCTCGATCGCCACCGGCGAGCCCAGGGTCCGGCCGTGGCGGACACCGGCCAGGAGGGCCACCTCGTCGGCCTCGAAGCGCATCCTCGGGCCCCGGCCGAAACCCAGCCGGCGCCGGGCCAGCTCGCCGGCGACGTCCTCGACGGTGACGGCCAGGCCGGCGGGCAGGCCTTCCACGATCACCACCAGGGCCTTGCCGTGGGACTCGCCGGCGGTGAGGAAGCGCAGCATCGGGCAAATCTACCGCCGGGCCTTCCCGGCCCCGGGGCCCGCCCCGGCCACGGGCGGGCCGGCCGGGGCGGCGCGGCGGCGCCGTCAGCTGCCGCGATGGAACAGCGCGTTGGCGATGGGGTTGCCCCACACCAGGGCCACCAGGGCGCCGGCGGCCAGGAACGGCCCGAAGGGCACGCGCGTCTTGCGGCCGCCGCGGGTGACGGCCATCACCACCAGGCCGATGACGGCACCGAGGCCGAAGGCGACGAGGAAGGCCACGAAGGCGTGGCCGAACCCGAGCCATCCCGCCGCTCCGCCCACGAGGCCGGCCAGGCGCACGTCGCCGAACCCCATCCCCCTCGGCACGGCCAGGTGCACGCCGAGGAAGGCGACGAAGGCGACGAGGGCCGAGAGGGCGGCCCGGCCCAACGACCCCCACCGGTGATCGACGGCCGAGGCGATCACGAGGAGCGGCCCGGTGACGGCCACGGTGGGATAGAGGATCCGGTTGGGCAGGAGATAGCGCTCGAGGTCGACGGCGGAGAGGGCCACGAGCGACAACCCGAGAGGGGCGTAGGCGGCGACCACGGCATCGGCGCCGAACCGCCCGCCGAGGAGCCCGAGAACGAGCGCCGAGACGGCCCCGAGCACGAGGGCCCGGCGCCCGTGGGCACGGGGTGTGTCGCAGTGCGGGCAGCGGCGGACGACGAGCGAGCCCACCACCGGGGCGCCGGCGGCGGCGCCGAGGGGGCGGTCGCACTCGCCGCAGGCCTCCCAGGGACGCGTGAGGGGCCGGCGGGCGCCGACGCGCTCGACCACCACCTCCATCGCCTCACCGAGGACGAGCCCCCCGGCGGCGCACACGCCGGTCACGAGGGCGTCCATGGCCGCCGACGCTACCGCCGCCGCCGTGGCGGCCCGGGGACGCTTCTACTTCTTGGCGGACTCGAAGTAGGGGTTGGTGCCGCCGGCGTGGTCGGTCACGTCCACCACCGCCACGAGCTCGGGCACGGCCTCGCGCAGCGCCACCTCGATGCCCTGCGAGAGGGTCACCCGGGCCAGCCCGCACCCCTGGCAGCCGCCGCTCAGCTCCAGATAGGCGGTGAGCTCGTCGACCCCGACCAGATCGGCCCGCCCGCCGTGCATGGCGATGGACGGGTTCACCTCGGACTCGAGGACGGCGATGATCCGCTGGGCCAGGTCGCTCGAGAGCTCGGCGGTCTCCGGCACCGCCCGCTCGGCCGACGGCGGGGTGTTGGGGTTGAGGATGACGAGGCCCCCCTCGCCCTCCTCGGAGAAGTCGAGGCGCGCCCCCCGTACCCGGGCCACGCTCGACTCGGGGACCACCACAGGCAGGCCGTCCTCGTCGGCCACGGCGTCGTCGCCGGAGGCGTCGGCGGCGGCCTGGAAGTAGATGTCGTAGGTGTAGGCGCCGTTGGCGGTGCCGGCCACCTCCACCCACAGGGCCAGGCTCTCGGCGTCGGTCTCGCCGGCGCGCGCCTCGAGCACCACGGCGCGCGCCTCGGGCGTGACGGCGAGCACCGCCGGGTGGGCCGCGGCAGGAAGACGGGGATCGGTCGTGGGCACTTCCCACCATGATAGGGGGGTGGCCCGCGTCGTCCTCGTTGTCCCCTCCACGACCTACCGGGCCACGGACTTCCTGGAGGCGGCCCGCCGGCGGGGCGTGGAGGTGGTCGTCGCCGCCGAGGAGCGCCACGTCCTGGCCGGCGCCATGGGCGGCCGGTTCCTCGTCGTCGACCTCGACGACCCCGAGGCGGCCGCCGAGGCCGTCGTGGCCCACGACGCCCGCTTCCCCGTCGACGCCGTGGTGGCCGTCGACGACCGGGGCACGACGGTCGCGGCGGCGGCGGCCCGGCGCCTGGGCCTCGCCCACAATCCGCCCGAGGCGGTGGCGGCGGCACGGGACAAGGCCGTCATGCGCGGCCTCCTGGAGGTCGCCGAGGTCCCCCAGCCCGCCTACGCCCTCCTGCCCGCCGGCGCCGGCGACGACGAGGTGCGCGCCGCCGTGGGGGCCGTCGGCCTTCCCTGTGTGATCAAGCCCACCACGCTCTCGGCCAGCCAGGGGGTGCTGCGGGCCGACGACCCCGACGAGGCCGTCGCCGTGGCCCGGCGGGTGCGGGCCATCGCCGACCGTGCCGGCGTGGCACCGACGGCCCCGCTCCTCGTCGAGCGTTTCGTGGCCGGCCCCGAGGTCGCCGTGGAGGGGCTCCTCGTGCACGGCGCCCTCGAGGTCCTCGCCGTCTTCGACAAGCCCGACCCCCTCGACGGGCCCGCCTTCGAGGAGACCATCTACGTGACGCCGAGCCGGCTCCCCGCCGCCGACCTCGCCGCCGCCGCCGCCGCCCTCCAGGGCGCCTGCCGGGCCATGGGCCTGTCCGAGGGCGCCGTGCACGGGGAGCTGCGGGTCTCGGGCGGCCGGGCCTCGGTGGTCGAGGTGGCGGCCCGGACCATCGGCGGCCTCTGCGCCCGGGCCCTGCGGTTCCGCTCCGGGGCGAGCCTCGAGGAGCTCGTCCTCGCCCACGCGCTGGGCCGCCCCCTCGCCGAGAGGCCCGCCGAGGGGGCGTCGGGGGTGCTCATGATCCCCATCCCCTCCGCCGGGCTCCTTCTCGGCGTCGAGGGGACCGACGCGGCCCGGGCCGTGGCGGGGGTGACCGAGGTCGACATCACGGTGGCGCCGGGACGCCCAGTCGCCCCTCCGCCCGACGGGGACCGCTACCTCGGCTTCGTCTTCGCCGCCGGCCCCGGTCCGGCGGCGGTGGAGGCGGCGCTGCGGGCCGCCGGCGACCGGCTCGTGGTGCGCGTCGAGCCCCGGCCCGCCGGCGACGGCACCACCGGCGAGCCCGACGCCGGCGGCGCGTCGAGGTGCTCCTGACCGCGCCGGGATCGTCGGGCGCCCAGGCGTCGCCCGCTACGGTTGCAGCGGTGCGCGTGCTGTTGGTGTCCACCTACGAGCTCGGCCACCAGCCGCTGCACGTCGCCGCCCCGGCCGGTGGGCTTCGGCGTCACGGCCACGAGGTGCGCGGTCTCGACCTCGCCGTCGATCCCCTGGAGCCGGCGCTCGTGCAATGGGCGGAGGCGGTGGCGATCTCGGTGCCGATGCACACCGCCATGCGCCTGGCGCGCCGTGCCACCGCCGCCGTGCGCGCCCTCGCCCCGCGGGTGCCGGTCTGCTTCTACGGCCTCTACGCCGGCACCGACGGGGGCGCCGACGACGCCGGCACCCCCGACCTCGCCATCACCGGCGAGTACCTCGAGCCCCTGGCCTCCTGGGTGGACGCGCTGGCCGCCGGGAAGGCGGGCGGGTCGCCGGGCACCGTACGCGTCGAGCTCGGCCGCCACCCCACCGGCGTCCCGGCCCGGGGCCTGCTCCCCCCGCTCGAGCGCTACGCCGAGCTGGTGGTGGCGGGCGCCCGGCGCCCGGTGGGCTACGTCGAGGCCAGCCGGGGCTGTGCCCATCGCTGCCGTCACTGCCCGGTGCCCGTCGTCTACGACGGCCGGACCCGCCTGGTGGGCGTGGAGGACGTCCTCGCCGACGTGGCCCAGCTCGTGGGCATGGGGGCCCGCCATCTCACCTACGGCGACCCCGACTTCCTGAACGGCCCCCACCACGCCCGGCGGGTGGTCCAGGCCGTCCACGGCGCCTTCCCCGAGCTCACCTTCGACGTGACGGCCAAGGTGACCCACGTCCTCGCCCACGGCGAGCTGTGGCCCGAGCTGGCGGCGGCGGGGTGCCTGTTCGTGGTGAGCGCCTTCGAGTCGGCGACCGACTCGGTGCTCGACCGCCTTGACAAGGGCCACCGGGCCGCCGACGAGGCCGAGGCCGTCCGGCTGCTGCGCGGGGCGGGCATCGAGCCCCGGCCCTCGCTCCTGCCCTTCACCCCCTGGACCTCGCCCGCGGACGTCTGGGACCTGCTCGGGCTCCTCGAGCGCTGCGACCTCGTCGGCAACGTCGACCCCGTCCACTACAGCATCCGCCTCCTCGTCCCTCCCGGGTCCCTCCTCCTCGACGGCGGCCACCTCGAGGGACGGCTCGGCGTCTACGATCCCGAGCTCCTCGGCTGGCAGTGGCGCTCCTCCGATCCCCGCCTCGACGTCCTCCAGCAGGGCCTCGCCCTCCTCGCCGAGGAGGCCGGCGCCGGGCAGTGGGGGGCGGCGGCGGTCCACGAGGCGGTGCGGGCCGCCACCGGGGAGGTCCTCGGCGACACCCGTCCGGTCGTGGCGACCGACCCCGACCTGCGCTCCCCCCTCCCCCCCGATGCACGGCCGCGGCTGTCCGAGCCGTGGTTCTGCTGCGCCGAGCCCACGACCGGGCAATTCGAGAGCGTCGCCCCCGAGCCCGCCTTGAGCCCAGGAGCCCGATGACCAC
>JAGWNV010000112.1 GCA_028872975.1 Acidobacteriota bacterium | reverse complement strand
GGCCGGCGGCCTCGCCGCCGGCCTCGGCTCCTCGGGTGGGAGCCCGAACGAGCTCACCGGGCGCACCGGCGCGGCGGCGCCCCGCTTCTCGCTGGCGTCGCTGACCGATCCCGGTCGCACCGTCGAGCTCTCCCGGTTCGCCGACGAGGGCCTCGTCATCAACTTCTGGGCCTCCTGGTGCTTTCCATGTCAGCAGGAGATGTCCGTGCTCCAACAGGCCTCGGCTGCTCTGCGCGGGAAGATCGCCTTTCTTGGCGTCGACACCAACGACACGCGGACGGCCGCCCTCGGCTTCCTGTCCCGGGTGCACGTGACCTACCCCACCGCCTTCGACCCCGGGGGCCGGGTCTCGCGCGCCTACGGCCTCTTCGGGCTCCCCACCACCGTCTTCGTGTCGCGGCGCGGCACCGTCCTCGGCCGCCACAGCGGCCAGCTCGACGCCGCCGGCCTCCGGGGCGCATTGCGCCAGGCCTTCGGGACCGACCTCTCGAGCGCAACCCCGGCCGCTGCCGCCCCGGGCGCCGCCCCCGTGGCCGGTGCGTTCGCCGGCGTGGCCCAGGTGGGCGCCCTGTTCGCCGGGTCGCTCTCGGCCGTCCACTTCTGCACGGCTGCCGTCGTGGACAGCCCCGGGCGCGACCTCGTCGCCACCGCCGCCCACTGCGTGGCCGGCACGGGCACGGGCCTTGTGTTCGCGCCCGGGTACCACGACGGGGTGGCGCCCTACGGGTCGTGGCAGGTGGAGGCCGCCTACGCCGATCCCGCCTGGACGACGTCCCAGGACCCCCGGCGCGACCTCGCCCTCCTCGTCCTCGCCCCCCGGACCGAGGGGGGCCGGAGCGTGGACGTCGAGGACGTGACGAGCGGCTACGACCTCGTCGGGGCCCCGGCCCCCGGGGGACAGGTCACGGTGATCGGGTACCCGATCGGGACCGGCGGCCGGCCCATACGGTGCACGGCGGCGGTGACCGCCACCGCCGGCTATCCCACCTTCGGCTGTGGGGGTTTCGTGGCCGGCACGAGCGGGAGCCCCTGGATCGCGCCGGGGGCCGCCGGCGAGTCGCTCCTCGAAGGCGTGGTGGGCGGCCTCCATCAGGGGGGCTGCAGCCCCAGCGTCTCCTACTCGTCCTCCTTCGGTGCCTGGGCGCCCACCCTCTACGGGCGGGCCGTGGAGGGAGGGCCGGGCGACACGTTGCCCGTGGCCGGCGCCGACGGCTGCTGAGCGAGCCGGACCCTCGGCCGCCCCCTCGGTACGCTCGGCCCCCGTGGGCGAACCGGCGGTGGAGGACCGCGCCGAGGAGAGCCGGCTCGTCCTCCGTGCCGACGGCGCCGAGGCCGAGCTCGTCTACCGCCTGGAGGACGGCGCGCTCGTCGTCGTCCACACCGGCGTCCCTGCCGAGCTCCAGCACCGGGGGATCGGCGGGAGGCTCGTCCAGGCGGCGGTGGACCGGGCCCGGGCCGAGCACCGGACGATCGTGCCGTGGTGCCCCTTCGCCCGCCGCTGGCTCCAGGGCCACCCCGAGCGGTTCCAGGGCGTCGAGGTGGATTGGCGGTCCGTGCCGAGATAGGCCCCGGCGGCACACCGGGCCCTCCGGAGCCCGGCGCCGGTGACCAAAGCCTCTAGGGGCGCCTTCGGCCCCCGTCGAGAGGACCATGGTGGAGGCAGTCGAGGACCGCGTGCGCCGGTGTGGGCCGCCGGCGCGGCCGGCCGGGCTGCTGGCCGGGGTCGTCCCGGCGCCGGGCGGATGGCTGGTGGTGGCGGGCCGCCACGGATGCCACGGGCCCGAACCGACCGGGACTGTCCTCAGGACCCGGCTGGCCTCGGTCCTCGACGGGGACACCCCCTTCCGGGCCGTGGCCCTGGCCGTGCCCGTGGGGCTCCCCGACCGTTTCGTCCCCGGGGGGCGCACCTGCGACCGCCAGGCGCGCCGGCTCCTCGGCCGGAGGCGGGGCTCGGCGGTTGCACCTGCGCCCTCGCGCGCCGCCCTGCGCGCCGCCAGCCTCGAGGCAGCCAGGTCCTCGGGGCCCCTCAGCGCCGCCACCTGGCACCTCATGCCCTGGATCCGGGAGGTCGACGAGCTGCTGGACGCGTCGCGCCAGCAGACGGTGTGGAGCGTGCATCCCGAGCTGAGCTTCCTCCGTCTCGTCCGCCGTCCCCTCACGCATCCCAAGCACAGCGCCGACGGACAGCGAGAGCGCCTCTGCGGCCTCGAACGCGCTGTCCCCGACGGGCTCTCCGTGGGCGCCCCGGTGGTCGGTCCCGCCGACCGGTGGCGACTCATCGACGCCATGGCGTGTCTCTGCACCGCCGACAGGATCGCCGGAGGTGGCGCCGAGCACCTCCCCACCGTCGAGGAGCGCGACTCGACCGGGCTGCGGATGGAGCTCGTGTGGTGATCCTCCCCCCTGCGCCGACGCCGACAGGTGCCGAAGGCGGGAGCCGGGGCCGCCGGTTCCTCGTCTGGACGGTGCTCGTGTGCGGCCTGCTCGCCTCGACGGCGTGCGGCTGGGGCTGGGCGCGGGTCCAGGCCGCCAATTACCGGTCGGACCGCGCCGACGTCACGTCGAGCATCACGTCCTCGGTCACGAGTGCGTTCCAGCGCGAGCTCGACTTCGAGGCGGCCTTCGCCCAGGAGATCGCCACCGAGCCGGATCTGACCAACCGCAGGCTCGCCCCGTGGCTGGAGGGACTCCAACTCGGCCGGCGCTACCCCGGGACGCTGGGGATGGCCCTGGTCGAGCCGGTGGCCTCCTCGGCGCTCCCCGGGTTCGTCCAGACCATCCGGGCCGACCCGCTCGTGGGCGAGCACGCCGACGACTTCGCCCTCTACTCCTCGGGCACGCCTTCTCAGTACTGCCTGGCCCGGCTCGGCATCGTCCTCTCCCCGGGACTGCCGGCAGGGGTCGACTTCTGCACGTCCCAGCTGCCCGCGCTCGGGGCCTCGCTCCTTCCCCCGGCCCTCGTCGAGGCCAAGGCCACCGGCCGGGCCCAGCTGGCCGACATCGTCACCCCCACGGGCGCCGCCCATCTCCGTGAGGCGGGCGTCCCGGCCGCCACCGCCACCTCGGTCATGGCCATCTTCATCGTCGTCGAGCCCGTCTACGCCCACGACGACGCCGGCGCCCCCGGCGGAGGGGCCTTCGTGGGGTGGGTGGTGGGCACCTTCAGCTCGAGCGGGCTGGCCGGGGTCCCGGTGCGATCGGTCCGCGGGGCCGAGGTGGCCGTCGGGACCTTGTCCGGCGGACGGTTCACTCCGATGGGGTCGGCCGGGCCCCGGTTGCCGGGCGGGAGGTACGCGTCGGTGTCGGCCACCGCGACGCAGCCGGCGCTGGCGGTGCGGACGACGGTCGGCGCCGAGAACACGTCGGTGCCCCAGGGGGTGGTGGTGGGCGTGTTCGGGGCGCTTCTCACCGCGCTCCTCTTCGCCCTTCTGTACCGGCTCGTCTGGTCGCGCGACCGGGCCAGGGCGGAGGCCGTCCACGCCGAGCACTCCCTGGCCGTGAGCGAGGAGCGGTTCAAGACCCTCGCCACGACCGCCCCCATTGACATCCTCGAGACCACCCGGGACGGGGCGGTCAGCTACGCCAACCCGAAGGCGGCGGAGATCACCGGTCGGCCCATCGAGGCGCTTCTCGGCTTCGGCTGGCTCGGGGCCCTGCACGAACGCGAGGCACCCGGGGTGCTGGCGCTGCTCGAGACCATCCCCGACGGTCGAAAGTGGGTCACGACCCACTGCCGGGTCTTCCACGCCGACGGCGGGAAGCGGTACGTGCGCATGCTCATGGCACCCAAGGGGGACGGCGCCGACGCCGGGCAGGTGATCACCCTCGAGGACATCACCGACGAGACCAGGGCACATCGGGAGCTCGAGCGCCAGGCATTCCACGACCCTCTCACCGGGCTCCCCAACCGGGCCCTCTTCCTGGACCGGCTCGAGCAGGAGATCGCCGCCAGCGGCCGGGGCGGGCGGCGCATCGCCGTGCTCTTCATGGACCTCGACGGCTTCAAGCGCGTGAATGACGGCCTGGGCCACGACGTCGGCGACGCCGTCCTCGAGGTGATGGGCAGGCGGCTCCGGAAGGTCGTGCGCGCCGGCGAGACGGTGGCGCGCCTCGGGGGCGACGAGTTCATGTTCATCATCAGGGACGTCGACGGTGCCGAGGACGCCGAGCGGGCCGCCGGCCGGATCCTCGAGGTGGTGCAGGAGCCCGTCCCCCTCGGAGGCCGCGATCTCGCCCTGACCGGGAGCATCGGCATCGTGGTGGCCTGCGAGGGCGCCGATGCCGCCACCGTCCTCCGGGACGCCGACACGGCGATGTACAAGGCGAAGCAGGCCGGCAGGAACCGCTACGAGGTGTTCGACGAGACCCTGCACCGGAGGTCCGTCGCCCGCCTCGAGATCGAGACCGAGCTCCGCCACGCCCTCGAGCGAGGGGAGCTCGACCTCTACTACCAGCCCCTGGTGGAGGCGGCCACGGGCCGGCCCCTGGCCTGCGAGGCCCTCGTCCGCTGGCACCACCCCACCCGTGGCCTCGTCCCCCCCGACGAGTTCGTCCCCGTGGCCGAGGAGGCGGGACTCGTCGTCCCCCTGGGCCAGTGGGTGTTCGAGCGGGCCGTGCGCCAGCTCGGCGCCTGGGACCTCGACCCCCACGCGCCCAAGCTGGCGAGCTTGGCCGTCAACGTCTCTGCCCGCCAGCTCGACGACCCCCGGACCACCGAGCTGCTCGACGACCTGCTCCGGGCGGCGGGCGTGGCGAGCGAGCGGTTCGTGGTGGAGGTGACCGAGACGGTCCTCATGGCCGACGGCGAGTCGACCGCCCGATCGCTGGCGGCCTTGCGGAAGATGGGCGTGCGCGTCGCCATCGACGACTTCGGCACCGGCTACTCGTCGCTCGCCTACCTGCACTCGCTCCCGGTGACCACGGTGAAGATCGACCGGTCCTTCACCGGCCGGCTCGGCGGCGACGAGGACTCGACGCCGGTCGTGAAGGCCATCATCGACATGAGCCACGCCCTCGGGCTCCAGGTCGTGGCCGAAGGCGTCGCCGACGGGCGTCTGGCCGCGCTGGTGGCGGGGCTCGGCTGTGATCTCGCCCAGGGCTTCCACTTCGGCCGGCCCCTGCCGCCCGAGGAGTTCGAGGCGTGGTGGCACGAGGCCAGCCGGCGCACGTCGGGCCTCGCCGCCCTGCGGGTCGGCTGAGGCGCGGAATTCACCACCAGCACGGCCCCGTGCCGGGCGTTCCCCCCGTGTGCGGGCCATCACCAGGAGGGCGTTCCTCGCCGCCACCGGGGCGCTGGCCGCCGGCGCCCTGGCCCGGCGCAGGGCCGTCGTGGCGTCGACCCCGCGGCCGTGCCCCCGCCGGAAGCGGTGCGCTGACTCAGCCCCCGAGGGCGGCGGCCAGCGAGGTGCCGTTGGTGGGGAGGACGAGCCGTGACGAGGTGCGCACGCCGGTGGAGAGAGTGTCGAGCCCGGGGACACCTCGAGGAAGGGGTACTAGCGCGTCGGGGGGAACTCCGCCTCGATGGAGGCCACGGCCTGGCCCACGTCCTCGAGGGCGATGAGCAGTTGCTCCCTGGCGCACAGCGTGTCGCGCAGGGCCAGGGATTCCTCGGTCGACCCGTGGCGGGTGTGGATGGCCTCGATCTGGTTGAGCAGCGCCCGCACGGCGTCGAGGTCGAGAAGGTCGATGACGCTGCGCTCGAGGGTCGACCAGATCTCGACCGGCGGGCCGGAGGTGTCCGCCTCGGGGCGCGCCGGGGCGGGGAGGGGAGCGGCCTCGGCGGTGGGCGGCTGGACGTCGCTGCGGCGGATGGGGAAGGCCTGGCTGCAGTAGGGACAGCGGAAGAAGGTCCGCGGCGGCGCTTCCTCCACGAAGCGGGCATCCACCGTGATGGGCTTCCAGCACAGCCGGCAGTTGCGCAGCGCACCGGCGCGGGCCCGGCGGTTCGACCGGGTGCCGAAGCTGGTGTACGGACGCAGCTCGGCCGGGTCACCTCCGGCGTCGCCCTCGACCTCGGGTGTCGTCGCCGCCCCGAGTGCCGTCACCTCCTCGTGCCCCGGTGTCCGCTCGTGCTCCGAACGCTCGCTCATCGCCGCTCCCTGTCGCGCTTCCGCCTCGGGTATCGGACGTCCGATGGCCCTTCTGTACCGAGGCCGGTTCTCAGGGGGTCTCCGACATCACCATCGGTGGTGGTGCGAGCCTGCAATGGGCGCTGCGGCGTGCGGCCCGGTGACGCGCTCACTGGCCCGGGCGGGCCGGCGGTGGGGCCCGCCGGTTGGTTAAGCATTGAAGTAGGGTGGTGTGGTGGGAACCTGCGGCGAACCCCAATGGCTCGACGGCGAGGAGGAACGGGCGTGGCTGGCCCTCGTGGCCGTGCTCTGCACCCTTCCCGCCGCCCTCGACGGCCAGTTGCAGCGTGAGGCCGGTCTCACGCTCTACGAGTACCTCGTCCTCGCCTCCCTCTCGGACCACCCGGAGCAGTCGCTGCGCATGAGCGACCTCGCCGTCCTCACCAACGGGTCGCTGCCCCGGCTCTCCCAGGTGGTGACCAAGCTCGAGCGGCGCGGCTGGGTGCGGCGTACGCCCGACCCGGGCGACGGCCGGTGCACCCGGTGCGCGCTCACCTCCGAGGGCTGCGCGAAGCTCGAGGAGTCGGCCCCCGGCCACGTGGGGGCCGTGCGGCGGCTCGTGTTCGACCCCATCACGCGGGCCCAGGTCCACCAGGTGTGCGCCATCCACGAGCGGATCAGGACCGCCGTCGCCCCCGACGGTCTCCAGTGAGGCGGCTGCTGCCGGTGGCGGCCGGGGAGGTCGCCCTCGCCGAGGCCTACGCCGTTCCCGACACCGCCGGGCGTTCCCGGCCCTTCGTCCGCTGCAACATGATCTCGACACTCGACGGGGCCATCGCCGTACAGGGCCGGTCGGGGATGCTCGGGGGGCCGGCCGACCGGCGCGTCTTCCAGGTGCTGCGCGCCCAGGCCGACGTCGTCGTGGTGGGGGCGGGCACGGCGCGCGCCGAGGGCTACGGCCCGGCCCGCCTCGACCCCGAACTGCGCCGTGGCCGCACCGCCGGGGGCAAGTCGCCGGTGCCGCCCATCGCCGTCGTCACGGGGTCGGGGGACCTCGACTGGGGCTCGCCCTTCTTCGCCCAGGCCGAGGAGCGCCCGATCGTCTTCTCTACCGCCCGCGGCCTGTCCTCCGCCGGCGCGCCGGCCGCCGAGGTGGCGGAGCTGGTCGAGGCGGGGGAGGAGCGGGTGGACCCGGGCCGGGTCCTCGCCCACCTCCAGGGCCAGGGCCGGGGGTCGGTGCTCCTCGAGGGCGGCCCCGGGCTGAACGCCGATTTCGTGGCGGCGGGGCTCCTCGACGAGCTCTGCCTCACCCTCGCCCCCCGCCTGGTGGCGGGGTCGGGCCCCCGGGTCCTCGCCGGCCCCGAGCTGCCCCGGCCCCTCGACCTCGACGTCGTGGGGCTCCTCGAGGAGGACGGGTTCCTCTTCTACCGCCTGGCGGTCCCCCCACCGGCGGGAGGCGGCGCCTGACGAGCCGGCGTCAGCCGCGTTCGGTGGGCGCCGGCGCAGGGGCGCCGGGGTCGACGCTGCGCACCTCGGGCTCCTCGTCGCCGCCCATCCGGCCGGCCACCCAGGTGAAGGGCTGCACGGCACCCCCGGGCGTCGTGTGGAGCTCCCGGCGGCGCTCGACGGCACGGAACGACGGCCCCAGCACGCCACAGAGCTCGTCGGCCGAGTACCGGGCCACGGGGAGCCCGGAGCACTGCTCGGGGCCGTCGGCGTCG